>QHWL01000139.1:630-7277 GCA_003222555.1 Acidobacteriota bacterium
CGCGGCGATCCACCTCGGCGTCCGGGCTCACGCGGAGTATCCGTTCTCGCCTATGAAGGAAGGGGACGCGATCGATTTCGGCCGCGTTCGTCTCCGGGTGCTCGAAACACCTGGGCACACGGCGGAGTCGATCTCGATTCTCGTCTACGATCTCGAGCGCGATGCCGTCCGCCCGCATGCCGTATTGACGGGCGACACCTTGTTTGTCGGCGACGTCGGCCGGCCCGATCTGAGAGCGTCGCTCGGATGGTCCGCAATCGATCTCGGGCGCCTCCTGTACGAATCGCTCCACACAAAACTGCTGCCGCTGCCCGATGACACGCTGGTTTATCCGGCGCACGGCCCGGGATCGCTCTGCGGAAAGAATCTCGGCACGCAAACCGTTTCGACCATGGGCGACCAGCGCCGATCGAACTACGCTCTCCAGCAGATGTCGCGGGACGAATTCGTGGCGCTCGTCACGGCCGATCAGCCCGACGCACCGCCTTACTTCACCTACGATGCGGTCCTGAATTCGAAGGAGCGGCAGACGCTGGAGACAATCCTCGGGCGCGTCCTGACGCCGCTATCATTGGAACAGGTGATGGCCAGCGCAGACGCTGGCGCTCAACTGCTCGACGTTCGCGACCCGAACGAGAACGCTCAAAGCCATTTGAGGGGGAGCATCAACGTCGGGCTGGCAGGCCAGTACGCGACCTGGGCGGGCACGGTGCTTACCCGCGAACGGGCGATCGTGCTCATCGCGGAGCCGGGTCGCGAGCAGGAGGCGGCGACCAGGCTCGGCCGCATCGGCTTCGACGAGATTGCCGGGTATCTCGCGGGCGGCATGCATGCGCTCGCAGCCCGCCCCGATCTGCTCGCTCGAACCGAGCGAACAACCGCCGCTGCCGTGGCGGCGGAACTGGGCTCTCCGGCGCCGCCGGTCGTGCTCGATGTGCGCACGCGGTCGGAGTGGCAGAGCAAGCGGATCGCCGGCAGCGTCAACGTGCCCTTGAACCAGCTCCAGGCACGGATCGCGGAGCTGCCCCGCAATCGGCGGATCGTGGTTCACTGTGCGGGTGGATACCGGTCGTCAATTGCGATTAGCATGCTGCAGTGCCACGGGCTCGAGCTTCTCGCGGAGCTTGCTGGCGGCATGGCGGCATGGGAAGCGGCGAAGTTGCCGGCGTCAAACCGAACGGTCGCGTCGGCGCTCGTCTGAAGAGCCTGTGAGAAAATGCGACGTTTGAACGCAGAGCTCGCCGAGCACGCAGAGAGACCTTGGGGCATTTTTCTCGGCAGCCTCCGCGGTCTCCCGCCTCCGCTCGGCATGGTTTCCGAGCTTCGGCGAGGCTCGCCGACCAGCCTCCGCCAAGGCTACGGCAGGCCACCCCAACGCGGCTGCCGCGTTGGGGACCCCGGCGGTCCGCCGAAGCTTCAGCGAAGGCGGAAGCGCCTCCGGCGCGAAGGCGGCTGCGTTGACCGTGATTATCTCTGAAGCACGCGGACTCAAGGGGGCGCAATGGCGCTTTATGTTGTGCGACACCATCATGCAGCCGAACGCTGCCCTGCCCAGGATCCGTACATGGGCGCCACGCTGCTGAATCACATGAGCCGCCCGAACGTCAGGCAGCATGGGGTGGAGATCAAAGGCGAGGCCGTCGTCCAGGGCGAGCACACGCTGTACCTGATCGTCGAAGCTCCCAACGAAGACTGCTTGCACGAGTTCATGAGTCCATTCCAGCAAGCAGGCAGCGTCGACATCTACCTTGCTTCGACTTGCGCCCGTGTGGTCGCCAGCGGCGGCTGCGGTGGGGCGATGCCGGCAAGCGAGATGGGGCCGGCGTTGGATCCCGAAGAGACATGCCAGCAGGCGATTGAGGCAGGCCTGGTCGTCCATCGCGCGCATCCCTTGAACTGTGAGACCTCAATCCCTGCGCTCGTCGGCGGCGTCGTCATGCCGAATGCCCATTTTTACGTTCGCAATCACTTTCAGAATCCCGACCTCGACCCCGCCACGTTCCGGCTCACGGTGAGCGGCCTCGTCGAACGGCCGCTCGGGTTCAGCCTGCGCGAGCTCCACAACATGCGATCGCAAACGATCGTGGCGACTCTCGAGTGTGCCGGTAACGGCCGGGCGATGTTCGACCCGCCGGTTGGGGGCGAGAAATGGAACCTCGGCGCTGTGAGCACGGCCGAGTGGACTGGTGTGCCGCTGGTGGAAATTCTCGATCGTGCCGGCGTGCGGACGGCCGCGCGCGAGGTGCTGTTCCGCGGCGCGGACGGCGGAACGGCGGACGGCCACTCGGGGCCGGTGCGCTTCGAGCGCAGTCTCGGGCTCGATCGGGCTCGTGACGCCGAGGTGCTGCTGGCTTATGCGATGAACGGCGAAGCGCTCCCCCACCAACACGGCTATCCTCTGCGTCTGATCGTCCCCGGCTGGTATGCCGTGGCCTCCGTGAAGTGGCTCACGGAAATCGAGCTCATCGACCGGCCGTTCGACGGACCCTTTCAAGCGGAAAAGTATTGGTATGAATCGGAACGCAATGGCGAGATCGTCCGCGAGCCGGTCACGCTGCAGAAGGTGCGGGCGTTGATCACTGACCCGGCGGCCAACCAGGAGGTCGAGTGCGGAGACCTGGCCATCCGTGGCGTGGCGTGGTCGGGCGCCGCGTCGATTGCGCGAGTGGAAGTGAGCGTCGGCGGCGGCAGTTGGCAGGAGGCGCGCCTGGTCGGCGAGCGCAAGCGTCACAGTTGGCAGTGGTGGGAGCTCGTCACGCGCATCGAGGAGCCGGGTGTTGCCAACCTGCGCGTCCGCGCCACCGATCTGGCCGGGCGCATCCAGCCCGAGCGCGCCGAATGGAACCGTCTGGGCTACGGCAACAACGCCATCCACGAGGTGCCGATCCGCATTGCGTGACGCTTGCCAGAGCCGACGGAAAAAATGCGATCACGAAGACACGAAAACACGAAAAGTAGCACACTCAGAGCAGCGAAGGCTTAGCGAACCAGCAGGCTAAATATTGGATGACTTTAAGGTATTTAAAAGGAGTTAGAATCAAAATCGTGGTCTAAAGTGGAGCAGGACGTGTCACAACGGGACACAGGGCAGGCGCGTGTTTGCTGTGAGATGCGACCCGTGGAAATCGTCGTCGTCGCCAGGAATCCTGTCTCTAGGCCTAGATCCGCCAAATACGTGGAATCGTAGCTGGCGGCCAATTCGCGTCGGCTACGGCGGCGCCCATGGCAGGGGGCTTGCGATGTATTTCAGCGATGTTACTGAATCGTGCTGACGTGTTGTTGCTACTCTGTGCCGCCGCCGCGCGCCTTTCGCTCGGCGAAGCTGGAGTCCAGGTGTGGGGCCTCTTGCTCTGGCTGCGGCTCTTTGCGCTGGGCGGAGGATTCCCGATGCCGACCCCAGTGACCACATCGTAAAGCGACTCGGCCGCGCGCCTCGCCCATCACGCCCATCCCTGGCACCCGGTGCCCTTGCCGGAACCCCGACCTAACCAACCACGTAACATCGAACATCGACTTGCGTTATCCACGATCCGTGATTGCCGAACGGTCCGGCTGAAGCCGGACACTACGTCCAATTGTCGGCAGTCCGGGTCGAAGTAATATTGCAATCAGAACCACGCGCTCACACACCTAAGAGGCGCTCTTGAGGCACCGTGACTGACTTGAAGCAGGATTTGGCTGCGCTGCGCATCGAGCGCGAGCCCGAGCGTCCGGGCGTGGCCCGATGGATCGTTTGGATCGTCGTGCTCGTTTTCGTCGGCGGCGCCGGCTTGGGTGCCTGGAAATGGGTGACGCGCGAACGTCCGATCGAAGTTCAAGTCGCCGTAGCCACCGAGCGGGCGGCCGGCACCCAGGCGGCCGTGCTGAACGCCTCGGGCTACGTCACGGCGCGGCGTCGGGCGACCGTGTCCTCGAAGATCACGGGCAAGGTCGTCGAAGTGAACGTGGAAGAGGGCATGGCCGTCAGACAGGGCCAGGTGCTCGCGCGGCTCGACGACTCGACCCCTAAAGCATCGCTCGCCCTCGCCATTGCGCAGGCTGAGTCGGCGCGGAAGGCCGTGAATGAGAACGAAGTACATCTCGCGCAGGCACGTCTGACGCTCGGCCGAACTACCGAGCTCCTGAGAAGCGGCGCCGTCTCTCAGTCCGATGTCGATCTGGCGAAAACCGACGTGGACGGCACCCAGGCGCGCATCAACGCGTTGCGCGAGCAGGTCAATGTCGCCGAGCGGCAGGTGGAATTGCAGCGGACCGACCTCGACAATACAATCATCCGGGCGCCGTTCTCAGGCATCGCCATTTCCAAAGACGCGCAGCCGGGCGAGATGGTGTCGCCGGTCTCGGCCGGCGGAGGCTTCACGCGCACCGGCATCAGCACCGTTGTTGACATGCGCTCGCTGGAGATCGAAGTCGATGTCAACGAGAGCTACATCAATCGAGTTCACCCCGGCCAGCACGTGTCGGCGGTACTCGACGCCTACCCGGACTGGCAGATTCCCGCGCACGTCATCACCATCGTGCCGACGGCCGATCGCCAGAAAGCCACCGTGCTCGTGCGGATTGGGTTCGAACAGCTGGATCCGCGCCTCCTCCCCGACATGGGCGTGAAGGTGACATTCCTGCGCGAGGAAGACGAAGCAGCCGCGCCGACCAGGGCGGCGCAGCCGACGACACTCGTGCCGAACGCCAGTATCCTCAACGGCCAGACTGACAACGGAAACGGCTTCGTGTTCGTGGTCGCCGGCGAGGCTGTCGAGCGACGCGCCGTCAAGGTTGGGGGCGCCGACGGCGACCGTGTCGAGGTGGTCGCCGGTCTTCGCCCCGGCGAACGGGTGGTTGTGTCGCCGCCTTCGAACCTGATCGACGGCGCCAAGGTGGTGGTGAAGTGAGGACGATAGGAGTCGCGACGTGCCCGATGTAGCCACACTCGTCCGAATTACGGACGTTCACAAGCATTTCACGCGCGGCAGCGAGCGCATCGACGTGCTGAAAGGCGTGAACCTCGAGATTCCCCAAGGCGACTTCCTGGCCCTCATGGGCCCGTCGGGCTCCGGCAAGACGACGCTGCTCAACCTGATGGGCGGCCTCGATCGGCCGACCGCCGGATCGGTGGATGTCGGTGGCGTGCCGATTACGACGCTCGGCGGGAGCAGGCTGTCAAAATGGCGCTCGCAGAACGTCGGCTTCGTCTTCCAGCTCTACAACCTGCTGCCGGTGCTCACGGCCGAGCGCAACGTCGAGCTGCCGCTGCTTTTGACGAAGCTCTCGAAGAGTGAGCGGCGGAAACGGGTCGGCATCGCCCTCAAGGTCGTGGGCCTTGCCGACCGCGCGAAGCACTATCCGCGCCAGCTCTCGGGCGGACAGGAGCAACGCGTCGGGATCGCGCGGGCCATCGTGATCGACCCAACGCTGTTGCTCTGCGACGAGCCGACCGGCGATCTCGACCGGAAAGCGGGCGATGAAGTGCTCGAGCTTCTTCAGACGCTCAATCGAGAGCACCGGAAGACGATTGTCATGGTGACGCACGATCCGCACGCGGCCGAGCGCGCCAACCGGACACTGCATCTGGAGAAGGGCACGTTGATGGAGGCTGTCGCATGAAATTCCTGCCGCTGGTCTGGCGGAACCTGCTCCGACGCAAGGTCCGAACCACCTTTACGTTGCTCTCGATTTTCGTCGCGTTCGTCCTGTACGCCTTCCTCATGACTATTCGAACGGCGTTCTCGATGGGCGTCGACGTGGCCGGCGTGGATCGACTGATGATGATGCACAAGGTGAGCCTCATTCAGTTTTTGCCGATCTCGTACCTGAAGCAGATCCAGTCCACACCAGGCGTCAGGCTCGCTTCACATAACACCTGGTTCGGCGGCACGTATCAGGACAACGCCAACCAGTTCGCGGTCATGGCCGTGGATCCCGAGCCGTTCTTGAAGATCTACCCCGAGTTCAAGGTGCCGCCCGAGCAGGTCAAAGCATGGCTCGCCGATCGCGTGGGCGCGCTCGTCGGCCGGGACGTTGCGACGCGGTACGGCTGGAAGATCGGCGACAGGATTCCCATCCAGGGAACCATCTTTCAGCCGAAGCAGGGGTCGACGTGGTTCTTCAACGTCGACGGCATTTACGATGGCGACAAGACGGTCGATAAAACCAACTTCTTCTTCCGCTACGAGTATCTCGATGAGAACCGGCGCTTGACGGCCGGGATGGTGGGTTGGTTCATCATCAGAATCGACGACCCTTCACACGCCGCCGAGATCGCCGCAAAGCTCGACGCGCAGTTCGCAAACTCGTCCGCCGAGACCAAGACCTCGACCGAGAAGGCCTTCCTTCAGGGCTTCGTGAACCAGGTTGGCGACGTGAGCGCCATCATGGTGGCCATCCTCGTGGCGGTGTTGTTTTCGATCCTGCTCGTCACCGCCAACACCATGGCGCAAGCGGTGCGCGAGCGCACCAGCGAGCTGGCCGTTCTCAAGACGCTCGGATTCTCGAATGGCCTCGTGCTCGCGCTGGTGATGGCCGAGTCGCTCTTCATGGCGGTGCTGGGCGGGGGCCTGGGCCTCGCAATCGCCTGGGCTCTCGTGAGCCGCGGCAGTTTCAACAACGCGTTTCTACCCATCTTCGTGTTGAGAGGCCGCGACGTGCTCATC
>QHWL01000139.1:7289-9746 GCA_003222555.1 Acidobacteriota bacterium
CGCGGGAGCCCTGCCGGCCGCTTCGGCGGTGCGGCTGCGGATCACGGACGCGCTGAGGAGGAATTGAGGTGCTGAGATTGATCGCGCAAACCATCGCGGTGACGTCACTCAGCATCCGAACGATCCCTCAGCGGCTCGGCTCATCGGTGGTCGCCATCGTCGGGATCGCAGGCGTCGTGATCACGTTCATCGCGGTGTTGTCGATCGCGGAAGGATTTCGAGCCGCCATGACGGCGGCAGGTTCACCAAGCCGGGTCCTCATCATGCGGAGCGGCGCGGATTCGGAAATGACCAGCGGGGTCAGTGGCGTTGACGTCGAGGTGATCAAACAGGCGCCGGGCATTCTGCGCGACGGCAACCGTCCGATTGCGTCGGCCGAGCTGTTTGTCATTGTCGATCTGAATAAACGGTCGACGGGCACTCCGGCGAATGTGCCGCTTCGCGGCATCGAGCCCGTCGCAATGCAACTGCGCGACGAAGTCAAGGTCGTCGACGGCCGGATGTTCCGGTTCGGCACCAACGAAGCCATCGTGGGCCGGGCCGCGAACCGGCAGTTCTCCGGCGTCGATCTAGGGTCTGAGCTCAAATCCGGGCAGCTGACGCTGACGGTCGTGGGCACCTTCGCAGCCCAAGGCTCGGTCGCGGAAACCGAGATCTGGTGTGATTCCCGCCTGCTGCAGGCGGCGTATCGGCGCGGCAACTCCTACCAGTCCGTGCTCGCGAAACTCGACTCCCCGGCGTCGTTCGACACCCTCAAGAACTGGCTCACCACCAATCCTCAGTTGAACGTCCAGGTCCGCCGCGAGAGCGAATATTACGCGGCGCAGTCGACCACGATGACGAGCCTCATTCGCGGCGTCGGCTACGGCATTGCGACGCTCATGGGCATTGGCGCGGTCTTCGGCGCCATCCTGACGATGTACACGGTCGTGGCGTCGCGGACAAGGGAGATCGCGACCCTGCGCGCGCTTGGCTTCAACACGACGTCGGTGCTCGTCTCAGTACTGGCCGAATCGCTGGCGCTCGCCGCGCTCGGCGGGCTCGCCGGCGGGATGCTCGCGTATCTCGCGTTCAACGGCTACCAGACTTCGACGATGAATTTTCAGACGTTCAGCCAGGTCGCCTTCGCCTTTGCGGTGACACCGCCCCTATTGATTCAAGGGCTGTCGTACGCGCTCGTGATGGGCCTCATCGGCGGGCTGTGGCCGGCCATTCGCGCCGCGCGGCTGCCGATCCCATCGGCGTTGAGGGAACTCTAGGCCCTGCATAAACGGCTTATCACGAAGGCACGAAGAACCGCGAAGATCACGAAAACGCTTTGTAGAAGACATGTACAAGAACGGCTTCGTGTTCTTCGTGGGCGCTTCGTGAAGAATTGTGAGGTGAGGACCGACGGTTAAACGCCTGGCTCGCTGGCGAATCGGGTCAGTGTCTCGCCAGTCAGTCGGGACACAGTCCGCTCGTCCATCGCCCGAGCGCCCATCCGCCGCGATAGAAACGGATTGCCGGCTCGTTCCAGTTCAACACCGACCATTCCATCCGGCCGCAACGTCGCGCGACGGCGACGCGAGCGACGTACGCCAGGAGCTGCCGGCCGATTCCGCGGCCACGCCATTGCGGCACGACGAACAGGTCTTCAAGGTACAACCCGGCGCGGCCAAGAAAGGTCGAGTAGTTGTGGAACCAGACCGCGAAGCCCACCGCCTCCCCGCCGGCATAGGCGATGGCCACCTCCGCCCTTGCCTGCGGCCCGAAAAGAGACTCGCGCAGGTCGGCTTCCGTGGCGACGGCCTGGTCAGCAAGTCGCTCGTACTCCGCGAGGGCCTTGATCAAGCTCAGGATGAGGGATACATCGCGCGCCGTAGCCCGCTCAATCCGAATCTCGCTCACATCCCGCCTTCGTCTGCCGACGGCCCGTAGATCGACGGTACCGGTACGTTGTTCATGCGCAGGTACACGCCGAGCTGCGCGCGGTGGTGCACCATGTGATTCATCACGAAGCTCCGCATGACGGCCACCCTCGGCATCGCGAGAACCGTCCGGCCGCCGTTTTTGAGCGTCCACGTCTTCATCATCGCCTCATCCGTTGTCGACGCCAGCATGTCGCGCGTCTTCTTGACGTTCTCGTCGAACTTCGCGAGCGCGTCCTTGCGGGAATTCATCACGTACGGCGCGTACTGCGAGCCGCCGACCGGGTTCATGTCCAACTCGTCCTGCCCGAGCGTCATGAACCCCCACATCGGAATTTCCGCGACGTGTCCCGCAAGCCGCGCCAGGGTCATCGACTTGGGGTGAGGACGGAAATCCGGATTCCCCTCCGGGACCCGCTCGAGCGTCTTCCGCGTGTTGGCGATTTCGACATCGAATTCCGGCAGCAGCGACTGACTGATGTTCGTCGACATGGGACTCTCCTCGGGCGCGCGCGCTCTGCGCGAGCCTCTATTTGGCGTGCATTAT
>QHWL01000760.1 GCA_003222555.1 Acidobacteriota bacterium
TGGCGACGGCGTGAGAAATCGAGTCGTGCTGGTAGCCGTTTCTGACGTCGGCCCACGCGAGCACGTGCTTACGGGGCATGGGCCGCGACGCTTGATGACCCCCAAGCCTCGCGTGCACTATGATCGAGGCGCTGATGGCGACCGACGCGATCAGCCGTCGACGGTTCGTCACTTCGTACCTGGAGGAAGCGCGAAGGCGACGATCTTCGAGCCGCCCCTCGCACCGAGATAGCTGCCGCCTCCCGCCGCGACTACCACGTACTGCCGGCTGTCTTTGCCAAGGAACGTCATCGGGACTGTGTGCGCGCACGCGTCGAGCTCCGTTTCCCAGAGCTGCTTGCCCGTCCGCGAGTCGAACGCTCGGAATCGGCAGTCAATCGTGGCACCGATGAAGATCAGGCCGCTGGCAGTCGCGATGCTCCCGCCGATGTTCAGCGTCCCGGTGTTGCCAAAAATCTCGCCGCGATTGACGTCGACCGCGACCAGCTCGCCGAATGGCGGGGCCGAGCAGGGAATCCTGCTCTCGGGATTCCAGAATCGGCCGACCGCTCCTCCCCACGGGCTACGCCGCACCCACGTCGGCGGACCGCCACCGCGCGCCGATCCCTCCACCATCTTCGCAACCTGGCCGAGGTTCATCACGCTCGTGAACGCGAAGCCGAGTGTTGGATCATACGACAGCCCGTTCCAGTTGCCGCCGCCTACCGTGCTGGGGAACGTCACCATCGTGCCGGCGACGCCCGGTGGGGTATACGGACCCTTGGTATACATTGCGTTGGTGTTCCACAGTTCCTTGCAGTACGAGGAGTGCTCCGGCGTGAGCGAATAGAAATCCTTGTCGGGGTCGAACGTGTTCCGCGCAAGCGGTTCGGGTTTAATCGGAAACGGCTGCGTCGGCCAGGTCGCTTCGCCGGGCACGGTACTCTGTGGCACCGGTCGTTCTTCGAGACCAAAGATCGGCTCGCCCGTGACGCGGTCGAAGACGAACAACAGCGCCATCTTCGTGATCGCCGCGACGGCGGGAATCGTGCGGCCGTCTCGCTTCACTTCGACGAGCGTCGGCGCGGCTGGCACGTCGTAGTCCCAGAGGTCGTGGTGCACGAGCTGCTGGTACCACTTCAGCTTCCCGGTCACCCCGTCGAGCGCCACAACCGAGTTGCCGTACAAGTTCTTGCCCCGCCGATCACCGCCGTAATAGTCCGAGGTCGGGGAGCCGATCGGCGCGTAGACAATCCCGCGCTCAGTATCGATCGTGAAGAACGCCCAGACGTTGGTACCGGAGCGATTCTTCCAGCTCTCTCCTTCCCACGTCTCGACGCCCGGCTCCCCGGATCGAGGCACCGTGTGGAACGACCACAAGAGCTTGCCAGTGTGGGCGTCCCACCCACGGATGTCGCCGTACAACCCCGAACTCGGTGACTGCTCGCCGTTGTTGCCGCCGGTGATGACGATGTCCTTGTAGACGGATGGCGGCGATGCGAGGCTGAAGCCGCCGTCGACGTCGCCTCGGATGCTCGCCTTCAAATCGACGGAGCCGGCCTCGCCGAAACCAGGGGCTGGCTTCCCACGCTCCGCCTCGACGGCGATCAATCGATCACCGGCGCCGCTGAACAAGCGCGGCGCCGTGTCGCGATCGCCCGGCCAATATGCGACGCCGCGCTTGCTGACCGCCGCCGGCGCTGTGTACTTCCAGATAATCTTTGAGCTCTCGGGCTCGAGCGCGATTATGTCCTTGCCGGCCGTTACGTACATGATCCCGCCGNNNGACCGGTGACGCCTGTGTCGAACGTCCACGCGCGCTGCAACGTCGCGACGTTCGCCGGCGTGATCTGCTTCAGCGGCGAGAAGCGCTGGCCGCCGGCGTCGTGATCGTGCGACGGCCAGTCGTTGACGTCGGCAGCGATGAGCGCGGCCACGAGAGTGGAACAGAGCGCCGCCGCGGCGAAAGTTGTCTTCATCAAAACGTGAACTTCAGCGCGAACTGCATGATGCGCGGATCGCCGGCCGTTTGGATCTGACCGAAGTTCGCGCTATTGAGTGCGGTCACCAACGGCGTGGTCGTCGTCCCAGGCGGGACACTGCCAAAGTTCACATGGTTGAACACGTTGAAGACTTCCCACCGGAACTGGACCGATTGCGCCCCTGAGATTTTGAACGTCCGTGTCAGGGCGAAGTCGTCCTGGAGGCTGCTCGGGTTCAGGATCGTGAACGGCGCGAGCGTGCTGTACGTCCCTGTGGCGGGCGACGTAAACGCCGCACGGTTCAGATAGGCGGTTGGACCACCGGTACCGTACGGGTCGTCGAGAACTTGCACCGCCCGCTGATTCCCGAGCCCCGTCAGCGCGTTGTCGATACCGGTCGTCACGCTCGAACGGTTCCCCGACTGCCACCGCACGATCGGCGACAATTGCCAGTCGCCGAAGATGGCTCTCAGGACTGGCCCGTCGAAGTCCGGCGTCCGCACCACGACCGACACGTTCACGACATGCCGACGGTCTGACGAGCAGTACGAGTAGTCCAAATCCGGGTTGGCCGGATTCACAATCGTGGGGCCGGTGATCTCCGTCGTCGCGGGATCGCTCATGCACTTCGAGATCGTCCAGTTGGAGAGCACGCTCAAGTTGTTCTTCAGCCGGCGCTGGAGCGACAGGAGCAGCGCCCCGTAGTTGGCGCGCCCCGTGTCGTCGAGTTGGCCGATCGTCCCGTAGAACTGCCCTTGCTGCGCGTTCTGCAGGATGAGGGTCCGACGCTGATTAGTATTACCGGTCGTGGCGC
>QHWL01000140.1 GCA_003222555.1 Acidobacteriota bacterium
TGGCGGAGGTGCGCGAGGAGTTCGAGGGCCTGATTAGTCTCGTGCACGCGCTTGCCGTGCTGCGCGAGGTGTCGCCGCGATCGCTCGACGCGGTGGTGGCATCGGGAGAGCTCGCCAGCAGCCGGATCGTGGCGAGGGCGCTGGCCGAACGCGGCGTTCCAGCCGCCTGGATCGACGCGCGGACCGTCGTGATAACGGACGCCGAGCACACCGGCGCGGCGCCAGACACGACCGCGACCTGCGAACGGGCCCGGGAGCACATCGGCCTGGCAGCCGCGCGAGGACAGGTGACGGTTCTTGGCGGGTTCATTGGCGCAACCGCGAGCGGGGTGACAACGACGCTCGGCCGCGGCGGATCGGATTATTCCGGCGCCATCATCGGCGCGTGCCTCGGCGTCGGCGAGATTCAGATCTGGACCGACGTCGACGGCATGCTCACCGCCGATCCGCGCATCGTCGCCGAGCCGCGCGTGGTGCCGCAGCTCTCGTTCGCCGAAGCGTCGGAGCTGGCGTACTTTGGCGCGAAGGTGCTGCATCCGAGTACCATTCTGCCGGCCGTGACACAAAACATTCCGGTGCGCATACTCAACTCGCGACGCCCGGAGAGCCTCGGGACGCTCATTACCGCCGAGGCGCAATCCCCTGACGCCCAGCTCACTGCGATTGCGTGCAAACGCAACGTCACCGTCGTCGACATCACGTCGACAAGAATGCTCATGGCGCACGGGTTCCTGCGGCGGCTGTTCGAGGTGTTCGAGCGATTCAAGACCGCCGTCGACGTCGTCACGACGTCTGAAGTGAGCGTCTCGGTGACCGTCGACGACACCCGGAGGCTCGAGGCGATTGTCGACAACCTGCGCAGCTTCGCCGAGGTGGAGTGCGAGCCCGAGATGGCCATCGTGTCGGCGGTGGGCGAGAATCTGCGCACCGATCCGACGCTGTTCGGCCGGGCGGTCACGTCGCTGGATCGCATTCCGCTGCGCCTGGTCTCACAAGCCGCCTCGCGCCGGAACATCACCTTCGTGTTGCGCGACGCCGACGTCCCGCAGGCGATGATACGACTCCACGAGGCGTTTTTCTGATGAGCCAAAAAACGCTACCACGGAGAACACGGAGGATTACCGAGGGCACGGAAGATTCTGATGTTTGTTTACCGTGACCTCCGTTCAAATTCCGTGACCTCTGTGGTAGAGCCTTTCCTAATGCGCATTTTGTTAGTCGGCCACGGACGTATGGGGCAGCTGGTGGCGGCCCTCGCCGGGGAGTACGGCTGCGAGATCGCCGGCATTATCGATCCTCTATCCCGGGCACATTCCGGCGGCCCCGACGACGATCGCTGGCGCGACGTGGACGTGGCGATCGATTTCTCGTCACCCGAGGCGGTCGCGACCAACGTGCCGGCCCTGGCGCGCCGCGGCACGAACCTGGTGATCGGAACGACCGGCTGGCAGAGGGACGAGCAGGCCGTCCGCGCGGCGATCGCCGCCGCCGGCGTCGGAGTGGTGTCGGCGCCAAATTTTTCGACCGGCGTCGTGTTGTTCGAAGCCATCGTGGCCCAGGCGGCGAAGCTCGTTGCCGGGCAGTCAGATTTTGGCGCGTGGGTGCACGAAGCGCATCATGCGGCGAAGAAGGATGCGCCGTCGGGCACCGCGTTGATGCTGAAGCACGCCATGGAGGAGGCCGGGTTCACCCGCGCCATCGATGTGGCCACGGCGCGCGATCGCACGTCCTTCGCGCGCGGCGCGCTCGTCGCCGCGCGGTGGGTCAAGGGCAGACGCGGATGGTTTACGATGAAGGACGTTCTCGGACTGGCTGAATAGGCCCGGGCGCCTGCGGGCCCCAGCGCCAGTAAAGAAGCCGAGCGCCCGCGGCCACGCCGGGGTCCCCAGCGCGGCAGCCGCGCTGGGGTGGCGTGCCGAGCCGAGGACGAGTGACTGCGAGGCGAGGCATCAGCGTAAGTTCGCGCTGGGGGTGAGGCCCCAGCGCCAGTGAAGAAGGCAAAGCGCCTGCGGCTTTGCCGCGCCGAGGACGAGAGACTCCGAGGCGAGGCATCAGCGTAAGTTCGCGCTGGGGGTGGGGCCCCAGCGCCAGTAAAGAAGCCGAGCGCCTGCGGCCATGCCGCGCCGAGGACGAGAGACTCCGAGGCGAGGCATCAGCGTGAGTTCGCGCTGGGGGTGGGGCCCCAGCGCCAGTAAAGAAGCCGAGCGCCTGCGGCCATGCCGCGCCGAGGACGAGAGACTCCGAGGCGAGGCATCAGCCGGCCATGCCGGGGTCCCCAGCGCGGCAGCCGCGCTGGGGTGGCGTGCCGAGCCGAGGACGAGTGACTCTGAGGCGAGGCATCAGCGTAAGTTCGCGCTGGGGGTGGGGCCCCAGCGCCATTGAAAAAAGTTGAGTCCAATCATGAGAACGCCATGGACCGGAGTCGGCACCGCGCTGGTCACGCCGTTCACGAAGACCGGCGAGCTCGACGAAACAGCCGTCCGCCGCCTTGGCCGGCGGCAGATGGACGCCGGCGTTCACTTCCTCGTGCCGTGCGGCACGACCGGAGAGAGCCCGACGCTTACCCTGGCCGAGCGCCTGCGGATTGTCGAGCTGCTGGTGGACGAAGCCGCCGGCAAGATGCCGATTCTTGCCGGGGCGGGCGGTTACAACACCAGAGAGGTGATCCACCTCGCCGGTGAAATGAAAAAGGTCGGCGCCAGCGGCCTGCTGTCGGTGACGCCCTACTACAACAAGCCGACGCAGGAAGGGTTGTTTCAGCATTACCGTGCGATCGCCGAGAGCACGACGCTGCCCATCGTTGTCTACAACGTGCCCGGCCGCACTGGCGTGAACATCGAGGTTCATACGCTGGCGCGCCTGGCTGCGATTCCCAACATCGCCGGCGTCAAAGAGGCGTCGGGCAACATGACGCAGATGTGCGAGGTGTGCCGGGCCGTGCCGTCCAGCTTCATCGTGCTGTCGGGAGACGACGTGCTCGCGCTGCCCCTGATGGCGGTCGGCGGCCACGGCGTCATCTCGGTGGCGTCCAATGAGATCCCCGCCGAGATGGTGCGCATGGTCGAAGCGGCCGAACGGAACAGCTTCGCGGCGGCTCGTGCCATCCACGCGCACATTCTGCCGTTGATGCAGGTGAACTTCATCGAAGCCAACCCGGTGCCGGTCAAAGCGGCCATGGCGGCGATGGGACTGCTCGAAGAGATATACCGGCTGCCGATGGTCTCGCCGAAGGCGGAATCGAAGGAAAAGATCGTCAGGGTGCTCAAGGATCTCAATCTCGTCAACAATCCCGCGTTTGCGTGACCATGCAGGCAGAGATCGAAGCTCTCGTTGCCGCCGGTCCGTCGGCCGATCGCGAGGCCGTGCGCGCTCTGTTCGCGCAGCTTCGGGGGGCGTTGTCTTCAGGCGCGGTGCGCGCGGCCGAACCAGACCCGTCGAGCCCGATTGGCTGGCGTGTGAACACTTGGGTGAAGCAGGGGATCCTCCTCGGGTTCCGGTTCGGTGAAACGGTCGACGCTTCGATGGATCACGGCCGCTGGCCGTTCTACGACAAAGACACGCTTCCGCTCAAGAAGCTCTCCGTCAGCGCCGGAGTCCGCATCGTGCCTGGCGGCTCGTCGGTGCGCGACGGCGCCCACATCGGGCCCGGCGTCATCTGCATGCCGCCGATGTTCGTCAACATCGGCGCGTGGATTGGCGAGCAGTCGCTCATCGACTCGCACGCGCTCGTCGGCTCGTGCGCGCAGGTCGGCGCGCGCGTGCACGTGAGCGCTGGCGCGCAAATCGGGGGCGTCATCGAACCGGTCGGCGCGCTTCCCGTCATCGTCGAAGACGACGCGCTGGTGGGCGGCAACACGGGCATTTACGAAGGCGCCATCATCAAAACCCGCGCGGTTGTCGGCGCCGGCACCGTGCTGACCGGATCGACGCCCGTGTACGACCTGGTGCGCGGCGAAATCATCAAACCGACCGCCGATCGGCCGCTCATCATTCCCGAAGGAGCCGTCGTCGTGCCCGGTGCGCGCGCCGTCACTGCCGGCAAAGGACCCGAGTGGGGCCTCTCGCTCGCGACTCCCGTCATCGTGAAATACCGCGACTCGCGGACCGACACGCGCACGGAGCTCGAAGCGTGGATCCGGTAGCGCTGACGCGGGCGCTCGTCGACATCGACTCCACCACGGGACGCGAAACGGAAGCCGGAAAGTGGCTCGCACACCATCTGCGCGACCGTGGATTCTCCGTCGTCGAGCAGGCAGTCGACACCACGCGCTTCAACGTTCTCGCAACGGTGGGATCACCCTCGGTTGTCTTCTCGACACATTTCGACTGCGTGCCGCCTTTTTTCCCGAGCCGTGTGGACGGCGATCGCCTCTACGGGCGCGGGGCGTGCGACGCCAAAGGGATTCTTGCCGCGCAGGTCGCGGCGGCCGACACGCTGCGGGCCTCGGGCGAAACGCGCGTCGGATTGCTGTTTGTGGTCGGCGAGGAGCGAGGCAGCGACGGCGCGAGGGTGGCGAACCAGACCGCGAACGGATGCCGGTTTCTTGTCGACGGCGAGCCGACCGACAGCCGGCTCGGGCTCGCGACGCGCGGGGCATTGCGGCTCAAGCTCCGCGCCGCCGGACGCGCCGCGCACTCATCATTCCCCGAGCTGGGCGTGTCGGCAATCGACGCGCTCCTCGATGCGCTCGTCGAGCTGCGATCGATCGAGCTGCCCGCCGACCCAGTGCTCGGGCGCACGCATTACACCGTCGGGCTCATCGCCGGCGGCGTGGCGCCAAACGTCGTTTCGCCCTCGGCCGAGGCCGAACTGATGTTTCGCACGGTGGGCGACGCTGCGGAAATCCGGCGCGCGATGGCGCCGCTCGAGAGGCGCGTCACCGTCGAGCACATCCTCGGAGTGCCGCCGGTGCGACTGACCACGGTGCCCGGGTTCGAGTCGGCCGTCTTTCCGTACACCACCGACATCCCCTTCCTGACCGAATGGGGACAGCCGCTCTTGTTCGGTCCCGGATCCGTTCACGTGGCCCACACCGCCGAAGAGTTTGTCTCCATCCCGGAACTCTGCGCCGCAGTCGGGCATTACGTGACGATCGCGCGGCAACTCCTCCAGTCGAGCGCTTAGGCGATCTTCCGTTCGAATAAGACAAGGGTTCCTCGTTGAAACGGTGGCCCTGAGCCGCACGATTTCAAGGCCCGTCAGAACAATCAACGCTCAAAGCTGCTCTGGCGAACAAACCGTTTCACGTTGCGCGTTTCACGTGAATCCGCACTGGGGGACGGAAGGCACATCGGGATCGCGCCTTTTCAAACGCAGTACCTATTCTCCGGCGGCGTTCCTGAAGGCGTTTGTCGTCGTGCGCGCGGATCGGCCCGTTGTCGCCGCAGTGGGAGCTATCTCAGTGCGGCTCGCGGTCGCGGGAGCGCCCCGGCCGGTCGGATACAATGCCGAACGTGCCGTCCAGCCGCGCCCTCGACTTACTCGCCGACCATCTGACGGCAAACGCGCGCGTGACCGTGCTGACGGGTGCCGGGGTCTCGGCCGCCAGCGGCGTGCCGACGTTTCGCGGGGAGGAAGGGCTGTGGAAACAGCATCGTCCCGAGCAACTCGCCACTCCGGAAGCATTTGCGCGCGATCCGCGACTCGTTTGGGAATGGTACGACTGGCGCCGCCAGCGGATCGCAGCCTGCCGTCCGAACAAGGCGCACGAGGTGCTCGCGGCGTGGAGTGAGCGCTACACCGATTTCACGCTCATCACGCAGAACGTCGACGGTTTGCACGAGCGTGCCGGCACTCATAATGTGCTCCGCATGCACGGCTCTATCTGGGAAGTGGCATGTTGGACCCGATGTGCGGGCTCTCCGCTCCGGTGGCGGGACGAGACGGTTCCGCTGCCGGTGATTCCTCCGCGTTGCTCACACTGCGATGGATTGATTCGCCCGGGGGTCGTCTGGTTTGGTGAGGCCATCGAGCCGGGAATCCTCATGCGCTGTCGTGAGGCGACGCGCTGCGACGTCTTCCTGACAATTGGAACCTCGGCGGTCGTAAATCCTGCCGCGTCGCTCGTTCAGGAAGCCCTAGAGCGGGGCGCTTACACGGCCGAAATCAATCTGGAGGCGACGCCTGCGTCCAGCCTCGTCGATCACGCCTTGCGCGGACCAGCAGAGATAATTCTCGCAGCAGTCAATGAGCGGCTCGGACGATTATGTGGGAGTGGCGGTTCGCGCTGAACGACCGTGGCGCCTTTGAGACCTTTCCAAGGGATGATCTCCTTCGTCGTGCCGGCGTACAACGAGGAACGGCTGCTCGGTCGCACACTCGTGGCCATTCACGCCGCCGCTCGTGCCCTCGCGCACCCTTATGAGCTAATCGTCGTCGACGACGACTCGACCGACAGCACTGCCGCTATCGCCCGCGCCAATGGCGCGCGCGTGGTTCGGGTTCAGTTCCGGCACATTGCCCGCACCCGGAACGCGGGCGCCTGGGCCGCAACCGGCAGCACGCTCATCTTTGTCGACGCCGACACCATCGTGCCTGCGGCTGCCGTACGGGCGACGATCGAGGCGCTGGGACAGGGCGCCGCTGGCGGAGGCGCCACAGTCGGTTTGGACGGCCGGCTTCCTCCGTGGGCACGGCTGCTGCTCCCGGTGGTCCGCGGCGTCTTTCGCGTGGGGCACCTGGCGGCCGGTTGTTATGTCTTTTGCTCACGGGCGGCGTTCGACGCCATCGGCGGCTTCGACGAGCGGCTCTTTGCGGCCGAAGAGATCGCCTTCAGTCGCGCCTTGAGGCAACAGGGACCAGTGATCATTCTGCGCGAGTGGGTCACGACGTCGGGCCGGAAGCTGCGTTCACACTCTGGGTGGGAGGTTCTTCGGTTGTGCGCCGGCCTGGTGTGTGCCGGGACTGCCGTCGTTCGGAGCCGCGAGCGCCTTTCCATTTGGTATGGCGATCGGCGGGATGACGCCGATCCGCGTGCCTAGGGTCCACGCGTTCAAGCTGCTGAACCGCCCGAGGCGATTGTAGGGCTCATGCTCGATCTCCCTGAACGCTACAACGTCAGCACGCTCGTCGACGCCAATCTTCAGGCGGGCCGCGGAGGCAAGGTCGTCATCTACTGCGGCGATGAGCGGGTCACCTACGACGACCTGTACGCGCAGGTCTGTCGCATGGGGCGCGCACTCCGGTCACTTGGCGTCGAGCGAGAGCAACGGGTGCTGCTCTTGCTCAACGACACGCCGGCGTTCCCGGTGGCGTTCTTCGGCGCGATCCGTATTGGTGCCGTGCCCGCTCCGATCAATCCGCTCCTGCGCGAAGAGGACTACCGCCATTTCGTGGAGGACACGGGCGCGTCGGTCGTCATCGCGGCCGCGATGTACGTCGACAAGTTGATGAGAGCGCTCCACCATCATCCCGATTCGGTCACGATCGTGGCGGAGGGTGAACCGATCCCACAGTGCGTACCGTTGAAGGAGCTGCTCGGCGCGCAGGAGGCCGACCTCGCTCCCGCACGCACGCATCGCGACGACATGGCGTTCTGGCTCTACAGCGGCGGATCGACCGGACGGCCCAAGGCCGTGGTTCACTTGCAGCATGACATTCCGTACACGTGCCAGACCTACGCGCGTCATGTCCTGGATATTCGGGAAAGCGATCTCGTCTTTGGGCGCGTGCTGTTCCATGCCTACGGGCTCGGCAACTGTCTGTCGTTCCCGTTCTCGGTCGGCGCGTCGACGGTGCTGTACCCGGCCCGGCCGACGCCCTCGGGCATTCTCCAAACCATCCAGAAGCTGCGCCCGACGCTGTTCTTTTCCGTGCCGACCTTTTTCAACGCGATCCTCAACGAACCGGCGAGCCGGCAGTTCGATCTGAGCTCGGTCCGCACGTGTGTCTCCGCGGCGGAGCCGCTGCCGCCCGAGACGTGGCAGCGCTGGAAAGACACGTACGGTCAGGAGATTCTTGATGGCATCGGATCGACCGAGATGCTGCACATCTATTGCTCCAACCGCGCAGGCGCGATGCGGCCGGGATCGACTGGCAAGCCGGTGCCAGGCTACGAACTTCGCCGCGTCGATGACCAGGGCAATGTCGTGTCGGACGGCCGCCCCGGGATTCTCGAGGTGCGAGGCGACAGCTCCGCCCCGGCCTATTGGCGCCAACACGCCCGGTCACAACAGACGATGCGCGGCGAGTGGGTCGTTACCGGCGATCTGTACCGCGTGGACGAAGACGGCTTCTATTGGTACGAGGGCCGGGCCGACGACATGATGAAGGTTGGAGGCGAGTGGGTCTCGCCAATCGAGATGGAAAACGCGCTTCTTGCGCATCCCTCGGTTCAGGAAGTCGCCGTGGTCGGTATTTCGGTCGACGGGACGACCCGCATCCGCGCGGTAATCGTTCTGGCGCCGGGCAATCGCGAGTCGGACGAGTTGACGGCCGCGTTGCAGGACTGGTGCAAAGAGCGCCTGCAACGCTACAAGTTTCCGCATCGCGTGACGTATGTAACCGAGCTGCCGAAAACCGCCACCGGAAAGATCCAGCGCTTCCAGCTTAAGTGACACCTAGAGTCGACGGGAGCCAAATTTCGCGACCCCGATGGGATTCTGATGGCGCAGTCAAAGGCCGCC
>QHWL01000141.1:0-442 GCA_003222555.1 Acidobacteriota bacterium
CACCCGGTACGGAACATCCTGGCTGCAGCCAACAGAAGTTCTGGCCGCGAGGATCGTCAAGTTTGGCGCCCAACTCAGCTTTTGAGAGCGCGCTGCGAAATCACGTCTCTTGTAAGAGCATTTGAACAAATCACGTTCAACGCAGCCGCCTTCGCGCCAGAGGCGCTTCCGCCTTCGCTGAAGCTTCGGCGGACCGCCGTAGCCTTGGCGGAGGCTGGTCGGCGAGCCTCGCCGAAGCCTGAGGAGAACCACGCCGAGCGGAGGCGGGAGACCGCTGAGGCCGCAGAGAAGTTTCAAACGTCGCATTTTTTCACCGGCTGAAAGCGCCGGCCCTACTAGGATCTGCTACTGTACCGGGCGGGTTGAACTCCGACGAGGTCGCGTAGCTCCCCGCCGGCCCTGAGGCGGTCTGGAGGTCAGAATGATGAAGGTGATCCTCGTC
>QHWL01000141.1:575-7197 GCA_003222555.1 Acidobacteriota bacterium
GCCGCGTCCTCTCGTGCTGGCGCTTCATCCGGGCGAACGGATGCCGTTCTACGGCGCCAAGTTCATGATGGCGATCGTCTTGCCGGCGTTGAAGGAGCTCGACGCCATCATGGTGGCGCCCGATTGTCCCGCGCGGGCCTGGGGCGATCCGATCGCGGATCGGGCCGTCATGGCGCTGCTGCAGAACGTGTTCGGCGAATATGCGATCGATCGTCGTCGCATTCTGGTCACCGGATACAGCATGGGTGGGCGGGGCACCTGGTTCATGGCGTCGCAGCACGCCGATCTGTTCACGGGAGCCATCGTGATGGCCGGCGCCCCGGGAGACTTACCGCTCGAGAAACTGGGCACGATCCCCACCTACGTCATCCACAGCCGAGCCGACCAGGTCATCCCGTTCGAGCCTGCCGAACGGACGACCGGGCAGCTCGAAAAGCTGGGACGCGTCGTCAAGTTCGAGGCGCTCGACGGTCTGGCCCACTCCCAGATGGGCGGGTACATCGACGCGCTCAGACGAGCGGGGCGTTGGGTCGCGGACCGATGGGGAAAATGAAATGTACTACCACGGAGCGCACGGAACCCAACCAACGGAGGTCACGGAAAGGAATATGCCTCTGCCGTGTCCTTCCGTCTAACTCCGTGCTTTCCGTGGTAGAGCCGTTGCGACGCGCACCAGACTACCGCGCGGGAAACACGAGATCCTGATAGGTAGGGTATCGGCCGCTGGAGAGCTTCGCGAGCATCTCGTCGACAGGTTGCACCGACGACGAGCTGGAGGCCATGCCGAACATCGAGCGGATGATGACGCTATGAGAATCGCGCGGCAGCCGCCGCAGGTTCTCGGCAAACCGCTGAAAGTGGCCGTCTCGAAACAGGTAATTCTCGACGTTGGACGCGTAGAACGCCGACAGGCGCTCGCCGCGCGCGGCCATCAGGGCGCCAATGGCGGCGATGGCGTGAGGGCCGCTCAAGTCGCCGACGACGGGAACGACGAGGTCGTTCGCTTCGAGCGATTTCACGAACTGGAAGTCGTGCTCCGACGCAAGGTAGTTCCACTGATGGCCGCCCTGATCTGTGCCGAGCAGCAGATCGCGGTACGTGGGATAAAAGTCGCGCGGCGCCCGTCCCCGTGTCTCGAACTTGAGTGAAAGCCCGGCCTCGATGAACCGCGAATGAAACCGCTCGATCGTTGTGCGATCGGCGGCCGACAGCGGCACGCCGAAACGCCCGATTGTTTCGCCCACCCGAGCATGCAATCTAGGTAAGGACGCGGCGGCCGCTTTGGTCTCGTCGATATAGGCGACGATCCGTTCGAGCTTCGCGTCGCGCCACGCGTCGATCCCGCCTGGGCCATCGGGTGCCGGCCGCGCCGTCAACAGGCTGAGATATTCCGCACGATTGCGCGCCTGGGCAAACAGCGCTTTGAACAGCAGATGCAGCAGCACATTGTCGCGGCGTACGTCGACGATGAACGCGATGGCCGGACGAAGGGCGGCGATGTACGAGAAGTTTTGATCGGGTCCGACGCCGATGTAGGCGCCGCCGTCGGCGCCGGCAGCTTTCAGTGCAGGAATGACGTCGAGGTACGACTGTTCGTTCGATATCAGATTGTCGGTGTCGAACTGGCCTTCAGGTTCCGAGAGCTGCTGGATGCGTGAAGCGAACGAGGCCTGCTGCGGCGGAGCGGTGGTGCCACGCTGCGCAGCGACTGCCAGCGCGACGGCGCAAATCGAAAGCGCGGCGGAGCGGATCGCGTGCTTGACCAACAAGTCATGTGAGCCTAACCGTTGGGCTCATTTCGTGTCAACTTGGCGACGCTTTTTCGTGAATGCCTTCGTGTTTTCGTGGTTGCGTCCGATAAAACCACGAAGACTGGAAACACAAACGGTAGAATAAGAGCAAAATGAAGGGCCAAAGTGAAGATCGCTAGATCCCTTTCCCTTTTGCCTTTTTCCTTTCGCCTTTTGCCTTTTTACCTCATCCTCGCGCTCTCGGTCGCAGCGCAGCAGCGTGGCGGGTCCGACGAGGTCGCGGCGCTGTTGGGCCGAATCGGCGATCGCGTCGAGCGCTATTACGCTCGCGCCCAGAGCGTCATGTGCCAGGAGACAGTTCGCCTTCAGCCGATGGCGTCCGATTTCGGACCCACGGGACGCGCCCGCGAGCTCGTGTACGAGCTTCGCGTGGCGTGGGATCCGGCACCGTCCGCGGATGTGCCGCCCGAACCGACCATCACACGTCTGATCCGCTCGGTCGACGGACGACCACCCCGTCCCGGTGACGAGCCCGGATGCATGGATCCCCAGGCCGTCGCGTCGGAGCCGCTGGCGATGCTGCTGGCAGGCCGCCGCCAGCAGTACGCCTTTTCGTGGAAGGGCATCGGCCGCACCAATCGCCGCGCGACGGTGATGCTCGATTACAAAACGCTTGCCTCGGCCGAAACGGACATCAAATGGCGTGGGGAGTGCGTCAGCATTTCACCCGGGCAAACCCAGGGACGCATATGGATTGATGCGGCGAGCGACGACGTCGTTCGCCTGGACGAGCACCTGGTCCGGGGCGTGGATGTCCCGATTCCGCGAAACTTGGCGCGCATGAGCGGCTCGGGCTGGCTCAACCTCGAGCGGGCCGATTCCTCGATTCGCTACCGGCCGGTGACCTTTCACGATCCCGACGAGACCGTAATGCTGCCCAACTCGGTCGAGACGTTCACGATTATTCGCGGCGCCGCTGTCCCACGGCTCCGGGAAACGCACGTCTTTTCGAAGTACCAACGGTTTCTCACTGACGTCAGGATTGTGCAGGATCCCGCCGCGCCTCGGTGAGCCACAAAAGACGCTACCAAATGCGCCACCACGGAGGACACGGAAAACGAGCGGAGGGCACGGATCGTTTTGTACTGAAAAAGCCGTGACCTCCGTATGTTTTTCGTCCGTGAACGCCGTGGTAGAGCTTTTCCGCCAGCGGCGCGATTACTCCGAGCCATCCGCGCGGACGACATCGACCCATCGATCGTCGCCGTCGCGCGAGACGCGGACTCTCCACGGGCTGCAACAGACTTCGCAGTCCTGGACGAAGCTGCCTTTGAGATCCGGTTCGACGTAAATCTCGACTTCCTCTCCGCAATAGGGGCACGTCACGAGAAAACGGTCTTCCATACGTTCCGCTGACATTCTATCTGCGTACGCGAAGGCCGGCTAAGAGAGGGCTACCAATGAGAACACCGACAAGAACGGAGAACACGGCTCGAATCGGCTTGCTGCAGGCGAGGCTGCCTGACGAGAAGCTTCGGCTTGGGCTACTGGAGGTCCGAACCCGAGTCCGGAAGCCCGAGCAGCGTCCGAACCTGCGTCCAGAGGATTTGCGGGTCGCACGGTTTTGTGAGGTAGGCATCGCAGCCCGCGGCAAGGGCCGTCTGCCGCGAGTAGGGCACCGCCGACACCGCCACGACAGGGATCTTGCGGGTCCAACTCGATTCGTTCAACCGGCGAATCGCTTCCCACCCGTCGACGTGCGGCATCGCGAGATCCATCACGATCACGTCGGGCCAAAGGGCGTTGGCTTTTTCGAGCGCCTCGCGTCCGTCCTTTGCTGTGAAGACGTCGCAGCCTTTTGCTCGGAGTGACATGGCGTGAATCGTGCGGGCATCGGCGTCGTCGTCGACGACCAGTACGACGGGTTTTGGCGGGCGCCCTCTCGACCCCAAACGTCTGGATTCTCCTGGTCGGCTTGCCGCGCCGGCAACGCGACGGCCGTCGCGATCTACCATTGAAATTGACTCGCGCGCCCGAGCGGCGCTCGATTCGGTGTAGCCATGAATGCGGGAATGGTTGACGTTTTGACGTTCCGATAGCTGAGGCAGCGAGCGGAATCCCATTCAGGTGAACGCAATTTTGGTGCCGAGGTGGGCGCGTTTCGTAAACCGATTTCCGATGCAAAACCTGAAACAAAACTGAGTTGCATCGAAGGCGCGTTGGGATCTGACAGTAACGGCTCAGATGAACTGTACGGAAGCAAGACGGCGGGCGGGGCGCGTTGGCGAACAGCGCGACCCGCTTGCTCCCGGCGCGGCCGGACACACCGGCAACGGGGTTGCGGCCTGCCGGGCGGTCGACTTCACGGTCGATCCGCCATACACTCTGCTCTCGGCCGTCACTGGGGGACACGGCCGAAGGTCTTGCTGAGAGAAACCAATCATCCTCTTTCGGTGGCGCCTCCGCCTGACCCGTGCTTCGGTGAGAAAATAGACCCAATGCGCACAACCCCTTTCATTGTTTCCGTGAGCTCGATACTGTTTTTTGGTTGCAATAGCGCCCCGCCGCCGCCACCGTTCAAACCGGTTGCGACCGTCAAGGAACTCATGAATTCAGTGATCGATCCGTCTGCGGATCTCATCTGGGAGTCTGTGGCAACGATCCAGACGCCTGGGGAGACGGAAGAAAGACGGCCGCACACGACGGAAGAGTGGACCAAAGTTCAGGACGGCGCCACCATGGTGGCCGAATCCGGCAATCTGCTGATGATGGTCCCTCGAGCCAAGGATGGTGACGTCTGGATGAAGATGGCGCAAGGCCTCACCGACGCGGGCATGGAGGCGCGCAAAGCCGCGGACGCCAAGGACGCCGATGCGCTGTTCAATGCAGGCGCCAATATTTATTACGCTTGCTCGAACTGTCACGTGCGGTACATTGACGAAATCAAGAATGCCTACCCCAACGGCCCTCCCGATGTGACGAAGTGAAGGGTCGGCTTGTCGCGCGCGAGCGTTGTCACAATGGGAGAGACGGGCAACCGAGCAGCAGGTCATAATGGACGCTCGAGCTGTGGCCGAACGCAGGTATAGTATTTTTCGGCGCATTTTCGACCAGAATCTCTGGGGCAATTGCGAATCGGTCTCCGGCGAGGGCTCGAACCTGGAGCGGACCGCCGCCGTCCGGTCCCAACTGCCCGCGCTGCTCGCTCGTCACGGGGTGCGCTCGATGCTCGACGCGCCGTGCGGCGACTTCTTCTGGATGAAGGAGGTGGCGCTCGATGTGGACTCTTACATCGGCGCCGACATCGTGCCCGAGCTCATTGCCCGAAATATCGAGCGCTACTCCAGTCGGCAACGCCGGTTCATCGTGTGCGACCTGGTCGAGGACGAGCTTCCCCGCGCCGATCTCGTGTTTTGCCGAGACTGCCTCGTGCACCTCTCGTACGCCGAGACGTGGCGCGCGCTCCACAACTTCCGGCGCAGCGGCGCCACCTGGCTTCTCACGACGACTTTCTCGGACCGGCGCGACAACCAGGACATCAAGACGGGCGATTGGCGGCCGATCAACCTCGAACGGGCGCCATATGGCTTTCCGCCCGCCGCGGAGGTCATCGACGAGCATTCCGATGAAGTAGACGAAGAGCTGGGTGCCTTCCCGGATAAAGTTCTGGGGCTATGGCGGCTCGCGGACCTGCCCCTGTGATAAATGTTCGTGACCGACGTGGGAGCGCGTCGAAATGACCTAAACTTATCGTGACCAAGGAGCCTCAATCATGATCAGACGCCGCGTCGTCCCCATTGCCGCTTTGATCCTCGTCGCCTGCCTGGGCCGGCTACCGCTCGGGACAGGTGCTCGTGCTTTCGGTGCAGGGCTGCCGGAGCGGCTGGCCGATCAGGAATTCTGGAAGCTCTCGTCGGAGCTTTCCGAGTCGAACGGAAGCTTCCGGTCCGACAACCTGCTGTCGAACGAGGTCTGGCTGCAGTACGTGATTCCGGCCCTCACCGAGGTTGCCAAGCCGGGTCGCGCGTATATGGGAGTGGGGCCGGAGCAGAATTTTACCTACATCGTGGCGCTGCAGCCGAAGATGGCGTTCATCGTCGACATCCGCCGGGGGAACCTGGACCTGCACCTGATGTACAAAGCACTGTTTGAAATGTCTGCGGACCGGGCCGAGTTCGTGTCGCGCCTGTTCTCGAAGACGCGGCCCGAGGGGCTCGGGCCGAAGTCCACCGCGGCCGAGCTCTTCGCGGCCTATTCGAAAATTGACTCGAGCGAGACGCTCTACCGGGAGAATCTCAAAGCGATCGATGAACGGCTGGCGGCGACACACGGGTTTGCGCTCTCGCCCGACGACCTGCAGGGAATCGAATACGTCTACCACGCGTTCTATCAGTACGGGCCCGCCCTGCAGTACTCCTCGACGGGAGGCGTGGGCGGCCGCGGCCAGCCGACCTATGCCGATCTCATGGTGGCCACCGATGCCAGCGGGCAGTCGCGTTCGTACCTCTCCACCGAAGAGAACTTCGGGTTCTTGAAGGACCTCGAGACCAGAAACCTCCTCGTACCCGTGGTGGGCAATTTCGCGGGTCCGAAAGCGATTCGAGCAGTCGGCAAGTATCTCAAGGAGAATGGCGGAACGGTGACCGCGTTCTATCTGTCGAACGTCGAGCAGTATCTGGTCCAGGACGGCATCTGGCGTGATTTCTGCGACAACGTCGCGACACTGCCGCTCGACGAGACGAGCACGTTCATTCGCAGCGTGCGCGGCGGGCGATACGGACAACAGTTTGGATTTGGGCTCAGTTCGACTCTGGGGGCCATGGCGGCAGAAGTGAAAAGCTGTCAGTAGCCTCTCCGATCTGGGCGCGGGG
>QHWL01000141.1:7269-7641 GCA_003222555.1 Acidobacteriota bacterium
GTTTTGTCACATGGCATCAACGCGAATCCTGCGTCGGCGGGGCACGGTGTGGGTGATGGTCGGCGGGCTCCTGTGTCTCACCGTCGTGGCCCTGGCGCAGGGTCGCCGATTCTTTGAAGCGTATGGACGGGACCCGGAGATCATCAACGTCCGGTATGACGGGCGCTTCACCTTCGCGCGGTTGAAATACACGACCGGGCCGGGCGGCTACTACTACCGGGGTCTTCCCGCGTGGGCGCACGGCTATACCGATGCCGAGCGGAACCTGACGAAGATCCTCAACGAGGTCAGCTACCTCAATCCGCACATCGAGGAAAGCAACGTTCTGACCCTCGACGACCCTGCATTGGGCAAGTACCCCGTCGCGTACAT
>QHWL01000142.1:0-3994 GCA_003222555.1 Acidobacteriota bacterium
CCTCCGTTTGTATCCGTGCATTCCGTGGTAGCGCTTTTTTCTTTTTAATGTGGGGCCCGGCGAGCATTGAGTAATTATCGCGCCGATCTCGTGACCGCGACGCTCGCCGACACCATTGCGCTCCACGAGCGTGTGAAGCAGTCGGACCTGCAGCCCGTGCTGGCCGCGGCGGCCGCGATCGTGGAGGCGCTTGGACGCGGAGGGAAGCTGCTGCTGTTTGGCAACGGCGGGAGCGCGGCAGACGCTCAACACGTGGCTGCAGAGCTCGTCGGTCGGTTTCAGGCGACTCGCGCGGCGTTGTCTGCCATCGCGCTGACGACCGACACCAGCGTGCTCACGAGCGTCGCCAACGACGAGGCGTTCGCGAGCGTGTTTGCGCGGCAGATCGAGGCGCTCGGCCGCGAGGGCGACGTGGCGCTGGGCATCAGCACGAGCGGTCGATCGCCAAACGTCGTCTCGGCGCTCGACGCGGCGCGCACGCGCGGTCTCAGGACGATCGCGCTGACCGGGCGCGACGGCGGAGCGGTCGGACGTGCGGTCGAGATTCACATCAACGTGCCGTCGGACTCGACCGCACGGGTCCAGGAAGTGCATCGGACGTTGCTGCATGTGATCTGTGATCTGGTGGAGAGAGCATTCCTTGCTGGGTAAAGGCGCTACCACGGAGATCACCGTGGCGAACGACGATTACGGCGGTCACGGTTCCAAAGGCTTTATCACGAAGGGCACCAAGAAACTATGGATTTCGTGTTCTTCGTGACTTCGTGATGAAAATGTTTCCGTGTCCTCCGTTTGCGTCAGTGTGCTCCGTGGTAGAGCAGTTGTCGGCGGGGTAGAGGCATATCGGGTCCGAGATGCCTGATATCAAAACCGAAGTGATGACCGTCAACATGGGGCCTCAGCACCCCAGCACGCACGGCGTGCTGCGGCTGGTCCTCGAGCTCGACGGCGAAACCGTTCTTTCGGCCACGCCCACCATCGGCTACCTCCACACCGGCATCGAGAAGACCGCGGAGCAGAAGAAATGGCAGCAGGTCATTCCGCTGGTGGAGCGGATGGATTATCTGAGCGCGCAGTCCAACAGCATGGCATTCTGCCTCTCGGTGGAGAGGCTGCTAGGCATCGAGCTGCCGGAGCGCGTGCGGAATATCCGCGTGCTCCTTGCGGAGCTGCAGCGCATCAACAGCCACCTGGTATGGCTCGGCACGCACGGCATGGAGCTCGGCGCCGTCTCGGTGATGATGTACTGCTTCCGCGAGCGCGAGCTGCTGCTGAACATCAACGAGATGATCGCCGGCTTCCGTATGTTCCCGAGCTATATCCGCGTCGGCGGCCTCCGCGAGGATCTGCCGCGCGGCCTCCACGACGCGGTGCGCGCGTTCCTGGACCGCTTCCCCCCGAAGCTCGACGAGTACGAGGATCTGCTCACGAACAACGAAATCTACCTCGAGCGGACGCGCGGCGTCGGCGTCATGCCGAAAGACGACGCAATTGCCTACAGCCTCGTGGGACCGATCGCGCGCGCCGCCGGCGTCGACTACGACGTGCGAAAATTCTTCCCGTACCTCGGCTACGATACGTTCGACTTCACCGTGCCCGTCCAGACCGAGGGTGACGTCTACGCGCGCTACCTCGTGCGCGTTGCCGAGATGCGGGAGAGCGTCAAAATCTGCCGCCAGGCGCTCGAGCGCATCAGCCCGACCGGCGCGTTTGCGATCGACGACCCGCGGATTACACCGCCGCCCAAGGATCGGGTGTACACCGAGATGGAAGCGCTCATTCAGCACTTCCTGATCTACTCGCAGGGCTTCACCGTGCCCGCCGGCGACGCGTACGTGCCAGTCGAAGGGCCGCGCGGTGAGCAAGGCTTCTACGTCATTTCCGACGGCACCAACCGTCCGTGGCGCGTCAAGTCACGCGCGCCATCCCTGCTGGCGTGCCAGGCATTGGAACGCATGATCGTCGGTGGCTTGATCGCGGACGTCATCGCCGTGATCGGATCCATCGACGTCGTCATGGGGGACGTGGACCGGTGACTTTTCATCCGAAGATGGCGTACGACGCCACCTTCCACAAATCGGCGCGGACGCTCGAGGACGAGGGGCCGCCGTTCGTCTACACGCCCGAGAACCGCGCGAGGTTCGAAGAGATCGTGAAGCGATATCCGCCGGACCGGCGCCGATCGGCGGTCCTGCCGGCGCTCTATCTGGCGCAAGACCAGGCGGGCTACATCACCGCCAACGCCATTCGCTACGTGGCCGGGCTGTTGAGCATCACGCCTGCCGACGTCGAGGACGTCGTGTCGTTCTATACGATGTTCCATACAAAGCCGGTCGGCACGTTCGTCGTGCAGGTGTGCCGCACGCTGTCGTGCGCGCTGAACGGCGCGGAGCGTGTCACCGAGTCGCTGACGGCGAAGCTCGGGATCAAACCGGGGGAAACCGATAGGAGCGGCACGTTCACCCTCGTCGAGGTGGAATGCCTCGGCGCGTGCGACAGGGCGCCGGTGGTGATGGTGAACGACGCGTGGCATGAGCGGCTGACACCCGAGGACGCGCCGCGCCTAGTCGACGATCTTCGCGCGCGCGGCGAGGCCGCGGTGAGCGGCTGTCATCACGTGATCGAGCAAAGAAAGCCATGACCTTCGTGAACTTTCTTTACTTGCGCTGGGGCCCCACCCCCAGCGCCTGTGCCTTCGCGGCTCTCGCCGCTCGGCATTGCTTGTCACGACTGTCCGCTCAGTCAACAACCGTGGCTCTGATGAGCCGTAGCTGATATGGAACCCATTCTCACCAGATACGTCCGCGAGCCGAACTCCTTCACGCTCGATTTCTACTTGCAGCACCAAGGATATGAGGGCCTGCGCAAAGCGCTCGCGCTCGCTCCCGCGCAAGTCGTCGACATCGTCAAGGCTTCGGGCTTGCGCGGCCGCGGCGGCGCAGGCTTTCCGACCGGGATGAAGTGGCAGTTCGTCGACAAGAAGTCGGCCAACCCCAAGTACATCGCGTGCAACGCCGACGAAAGCGAGCCAGGCACGTTCAAAGATCACCTGCTGATGGAGCGGAATCCGCACCTCATGCTCGAGGGATGCGCGATCGCCTGCTACGCCATCGGCGCCAAGGTCGCCTACATCTATATCCGCGGCGAGTTCCTCCACGTGCAGGCCGTCCTCGAGCGTGCGATCGAAGAGGCCTATGCGCGCGGATTTCTCGGCAGTAACGTGCTCGGCTCCGGCTTCGACTGCGACGTCTACATGCACCGCGGCGCAGGCGCGTACGAAGCGGGGGAGGAAACGGCGCTCCTCGAATCGCTCGAAGGCAAGCGTGCGCAGCCGCGCAACAAGCCGCCATTTCCGGCCGTCGTGGGCCTCTACAACTGCCCGTCGGCGGTGAACAACGTCGAGACGCTGGCCAATGTGCCGCTCATCCTCGTGAATGGCGCGGAATGGTACGCGGGTCTTGGTCCGGAGAAAAACAGCGGCCCGAAGCTGTACTGCGTCAGCGGGCACGTCAAGCGCCCCGGCGTCTACGAGGCGGACATGAGCGTCACGCTTCGCGAGCTCATCGAGGACCGTGCGGGTGGCGTGGCCGAAGGACGCAGACTCAAGGCAGTGATTCCCGGCGGATCGTCAGTCCCGATTCTCTTGCCGGACCAGCTGGACACGCAGGCGAGCTTCGACGAGGTGCAGAAGGCCGGATCGTTTCTTGGATCGGCCGGCATCATCGTGCTCGACGATATGACGTGCATGGTGTGGCTGGCCGAAAACCTGCTGCATTTCTATCGTCACGAGTCGTGCGGCAAATGCACGCCGTGCCGCGAAGGTACCGACTGGCTTCACAAGATTCTGCTGAAGATCGAGCGCGGCGAGGGCCAGATGCGCGACCTCGATCTGATGACGAGCATCTCGAACAACGTCACCGGCAAGACGCTGTGCGCGTTCGGCGACGCCGCAGTGACGCCCGTCCTGACGACGTTGAAGCATTTCCGGCACGAG
>QHWL01000142.1:4010-16240 GCA_003222555.1 Acidobacteriota bacterium
CAAGGAAGGTCGGTGCACGCTGCCCGCCCCCTGGCGCGCGCGTCAACCAATTGCGACTCACTGAACAGGCGAATGCAACCACGAAGCCACGAAGTCACGAAGAAAACAACTTTTAGGTTTCGTGTCTTTGTGTTTTCGTGGTTGCATTTTGATTGCAGTCCCGTGTCTTCGTGTTTTCGTGGTTGCATCTTTATCGCATGATTCCCTTACTCATCGCCCAAATCGTCCTGACGCTCTTCGTCTTCTTCATGCTGTTGAACTCGGCGGCGGTGATGGTGTACTTCGAGCGCAAGGTCGCCGCGATGCTGCAGCAGCGGCTCGGGCCGTATCTGGTCGGTCCGAGAGGATTGCTCCAGCCGGTCGCCGACGTCATCAAGCTGATGTTCAAAGAGGAGCTGCGGCCGCGCGCCGCCGACCCGCTTCTCTTCGCGCTCGCGCCGATCATCTCGGCGGCTGCCGCGTTCGCCGCGTTCGCGGTCGTCCCGTTCGGCGCCGAGACGACGTTTTTTGGCCTGCTGAGCGACCCGCTGCGCCTGCAGGTCGCCGACGTCAACGTCGCTGTCCTCGTGATCTTCGCGATCGCGTCGATGAGCGTGTACGGTATCGTGCTCGCCGGCTGGAGCTCGAACAGCAAGTACTCGCTGCTCGGCAGCCTGCGCGCGTCGGCGCAGATGATCAGCTACGAGCTGTCGTACGGCCTCGCGCTCGCGAGCGTTCTGGTGATGGCCAACTCGCTCTCGCTCACCGACATCGTGAATCGGCAGGCCGGCGTCTGGTTTCATGTCATTCCGCGATGGTTCCTATTCGTCCAGCCGCTGGGCTTCCTCATTTACCTGACGGCCGGCATCGCGGAAACCAACCGCGCGCCGTTCGATTTTCCGGAAGCCGAGCAGGAGCTGGTCGCCGGATACCACACCGAATACAGCAGCATGAGCTTCGCGATGTTCTTTCTCGCCGAGTACATCAACATGGTCACGGTGTCGGCGGTGGCGACGGATCTGTTCCTGGGCGGCTGGCACGGCCCCTTTCTGCCCGAGTCGCTCGGCTGGATCTGGTTCCTGCTCAAGGTGACGGCGATTCTGTTCTTCTATGTGTGGATGCGATGGACGCTGCCGCGGTATCGCTACGACCAGTTGATGCACTTCGGCTGGAGGGTGCTCCTGCCGCTGGCCGTCGTCAACCTGCTCGCGACGGCGGCTGGAGTGCTGTACTTTGACCTCTGAGACCGCGCTCTTCTATCTGTTCGGTGCGATGGCCGTGGTCGCGTCGCTGCTCGTCATCGCGCAGCGGAATCCCATCTACAGCGTGCTGCTGCTCATCACGTCGTTCGGCGCGCTGTCGGGCCTGTACGTGCTCCTCTGATCCAGATCGTCGTCTACGCCGGCGCCATCATGGTGCTGTTTCTCTTCGTGGTCATGCTGCTGAATGCGCCGCACGAGGACACCGGCTACGACGCGCGGCTCCGCGGGCCGCAGGGCTCCGGAGCGATTTCGGCGCGATCGGGCCCGATGCGATTTGGCGCGGCGCTTGCCGCGGCGTTAATCGTGGAGCTGGTATGGGCGTTGACCGAAGGGGAAGGTGGGGCTGGATCATTCTCTGGCGCCTCGGTGAGCTCGGTTCGCGCGATCGGACGGTCGCTCTTCACCGACTACGCCTTTGCCTTCGAAGTGACGTCGGTGTTGATTCTCGTTGCGATGGTCGGCGCGGTGCTGCTGGCGCGCCGGGACGTGCCCGCGCCGCGTGGCGGTGCGACCGGAGAGCGATGATGCCGACGCTCAATCAATACCTGGTGCTCTCGGCGACGCTCTTCGCCATCGGCACGGCGGGTGTGTTCATCCGTCGCAACCTCATCACGATCCTGCTGTCGATCGAGATCATGCTGAACGCGGTGAACCTGACCTTCGTCGCCTTCGGCCGCGCGCTCGGCGCCGTCGACGGCCAGATCCTCGTGTTCTTCGTCATCACGGTCGCAGCGGCCGAAGCCGCCGTCGGCCTCGCGATTGTGATTGGATTGTTCCGCCACAGCGAGTCGCTCAACCCGGACTCATTTGCGTCGCTGAAATGGTAACGCCCCAGCGGGTCCTCGTGACATGTTGCGGTTAATCCCGGTGCTCCCGTTTCTCGGCTTCCTGGTGAATGCCAGCTTCGGCCGGCGTATCAGCAGGAGAGCGGCGGGCGCGGTTGCCTCCGCCGTCATGCTCGCATCATTGGTGGTGGCGCTGGTCGCCGCGGGAAACCTCGTCGGGCTGCCGAACCCTGGCCGAGCGCTCGTCGAGCCGGCGTTCAGCTGGATCAGCTCGGGCGACTTCAGCGTCAACGCCACCTTGCGTCTCGATCCGCTTTCCGCGGTGATGATTCTCGTCGTCACTGGTATCGGTTCGCTGATTCACATCTATTCGACCGCTTACATGGACAAAGAGACCGACTCCGAGTACGCGCGCTACTTTTCATACTTGAATTTGTTTGCGGCGTTCATGCTCGTGCTCGTCCTGGGCTCGAACTTTCTCGTGATGTTCGTGGGCTGGGAGGGCGTCGGCCTTTGCTCGTACCTGCTGGTGGGCTTTTGGTATCAGAAGGAGAGTGCTTCCGACGCCGGCAAGAAAGCCTTCATCGTCAACCGCATCGGCGATTTCGGGTTCCTTCTCGGGGTCCTCCTCGCATACGTTCGATTCAGCACGCTCGATTTCCAGGACCTCGCGCGATCGGCGTCCGCCCTGAGTCCAGAGACGAGCTTCGGGACACTGTCGCTCATCACGTTGCTGCTCTTTGTCGGCGCGGCGGGGAAATCGGCGCAGATTCCGCTCCACGTCTGGCTGCCGGACGCGATGGAGGGTCCGACGCCGGTTTCCGCGCTCATTCACGCGGCGACGATGGTGACGGCCGGCGTGTACTTGATAGGGCGCAACGCCGTGCTCTTCAGCCACGCGCCGATCACGCTGACGATCGTTGCGGCGATCGGCGTCGCGACCGCGCTTCTCGCCGCCACGATCGGCCTGGTGCAAAACGACATCAAGCGCGTGCTTGCCTACTCGACGGTTTCGCAGCTCGGCTACATGTTTCTGGCGATGGGTGTCGGCGCATATGCCGCCGGCATCTTCCATCTCTACACGCACGCGTTTTTCAAGGCGCTCTTGTTCCTCGGATCGGGCGCGGTGATTCATGCGCTTGGTGGCGAGCAGGATCTGCGGCGGATGGGCGGGCTCAGGCGCGAGCTGCCGATCGCGTATTCGACATTTCTGGTTGGCGCGATGGCGATTGCAGGCGTGCCTGGGCTCGCCGGTTTCTTCAGCAAGGACGAAGTTCTGTTTCAAACGTACGCAGGCGGACACACGCTGTTGTGGATCGTCGGCCTGGTGACGTCGCTGCTGACGGCCATCTACATGTTCCGGCTGGTCTTTCTCGCGTTCCACGGCGCGCGCGGGGAAGAACCTGGCGCGGCGCATCACCCTTCCCATCTTCACGATGCGCCGCCGGCCATGGCGCTTGCGCTCATCGTGCTCGCCTTGGGCTCGATCGTCGCGGGGTACGCGGGCCTCCCGCGCGCGCTCGGGGGGTCGAATCGCTTCGAGCGGTTTCTGGAGCCGAGCTTCATCGTGAGCCAAGAGACCAGACGTGCTGCCGGCTTGCAGGGGGACCTGGAGGAAGCGGAGACAGCGACGGCGAGCCTCGAAGTGGGGCTGATGGCCGTCTCGACCCTCGTGGCGGCGGGCGGGATCGGACTGGCCTTCTTCTTTTTCCTGAGGAACCCTCGCGCGGCCGACGACATGGTGAATCGTTTTGCCGGTCTGCACCGCGTGCTCGCGAACAAGTATTACGTCGACGAGATCTACGACGTAACCGTCGTCCAGCCAATCCGCATCGTCTCGGAGGACGGCCTCTGGAGAGGTATCGACGTGCGCGCGATCGACGGCACGGTGAACATGGTCGGCGAGACGGTCGTCGGCAGCAGCGAGATCCTGCGCCGGCTGCAGGCCGGTTCGGTCCGCGTGTCTGCGGCGTCGTTGTTTCTCGGGGTGGTGTTGATACTCGGATATTACTTATGGCGCTGAGCTGCCACAAAGGGCACGAAGGACACCAAGGAACGGGCTTGGGCTCTTCACGATTGAACCTTTGTGTCCTTGGTGTCCTTTGTGGTGAATAAGACTTGATATCCTTCCCAATTCTCACGTCTTTGATCGCCCTACCGATTGCCGGCGCGATCCTCCTGCTCTTCATCAGAGACGATGAGCACAACGAGGCGCTCATCCGCAAGATCGCGTTGGTGGTGTCGGTGCTCGTCTTCGCCGAGACGCTGCTGCTCTGGAGCCGCTTCAACGCATCCTCGGCGGACTTTCAGTTCATCGAGCGCCACGCGTGGATTCCCGACTTCGGCATCAGCTACTTTGTCGGGGTGGACGGCATCAGCCTGCTGCTGCTGGTCCTCACCGGTTTTCTGACGCCTCTCGCCCTTCTTGGCTCGTGGGAATCGATTCACAAGCACACAAGGGCGTTCTGCATGTTCGTGCTGGTGCTCGAGAGCGCGATGATGGGCGTCTTCGTCTCCCTGGACCTGTTCCTGTTCTACGTGTTCTGGGACGCGATGCTCATCCCGATGTACTTCCTCATCGGGATCTGGGGCTACGACCGGCGCATCTACGCGGCTGTCAAGTTCATGCTGTACACGATGGCCGGCAGCGTCCTGATGCTGCTCGCCATCCTCGGCCTCGCCTTGCTCCACAACACCAACACCCCTAGCGGCGGCTATAGCTTCGATCTGCTGCAGCTCTACGGGATGCCAATCCCGGCGCGCCTGCAGTTCTGGTTCTTCCTCGCGTTTGCGCTGGCGTTCGCGATCAAGGTTCCGCTGTTCCCGTTCCACACGTGGCTGCCCGACGCCCACGTCGAGGCGCCCACGGCCGGCTCGGTGATTCTGGCCGGCGTGCTGCTCAAGATGGGCACGTACGGCCTCGTGCGGTTCGCGTTTCCGCTCTTTCCGCTGGCCGCGGCGTATTTTGCGACGGCTCTGGCCACGCTTGCCGTGATCGGCATCGTGTACGGCGCGCTCGTGGCGATGGTGCAGCCCGACCTGAAGAAGCTCGTGGCGTACTCGAGCGTGAGCCACCTGGGGTTCGTCGTGCTCGGCATCGCGGCGATGAACACGCAGGGCGTGCAGGGCGCCGTGTACCAGATGCTCAGCCACGGCGTGAGCACCGGCGGCCTCTTCCTCATCGTCGGCATGCTGTCCGATCGCCGGCACACGCGGCTCATCGCGGAGTACGGCGGGCTGAAGAAGGTCATGCCGCACCTGGTTGCCGTGTTTCTGATCGTCACGTTGGCGTCGATCGGGCTCCCGGGGCTCAACGGGTTCGTCGGCGAGTTCCTGATTCTCCTCGGCGCGTTCCGCTGGAACCCGCGCATGGCGGTGTTTGCCGCGACCGGGGTGGTCCTGTCGGCGACTTACATGCTGTGGATGTTTCAGCGGGTGAATTACGGGGAGGTGACCGACGAAAATAACGCGCGCCTCGTCGACCTGACGCCCCGCGAGTGGGCGGTCATCGTGCCGGTCGTGGCAATCTCAGTGTTGATGGGCGTGCTGCCGAATCTTTTCCTGCGGCCCATCGAGCCGTCGGTTCAGCGGATGGTGAACCAAGTGCAGCAGTCCGCGCCGGTGCGGATTCAAGCCGGGGGAAGAAGAACACGAAATTTACAATTAGGAATGAAGAATTCAGAATTAGTTCCTAATTCAGAATCAATTCCTAATTCAAAATTCCCAATTCATAATTGATGCTGTCCTCCTTCAACGCCATCGTTCCGATGGCCTGCGTGACGGCGGCTGGTATTGCCGCCATGACCGCCGAAGCCTTTCGCGAGCCCGGCGAGGAGATGCCGATCGGGCCGCTCGGTGTGATCGGGCTCGTCGGCGCGGCGGTCGCCTCGGGGCTGCTCTGGAACGCCAAGGCGACGAGCTTCGACGTTGTCGTGGCCGACAACTTCGGCCTCTTCGTCACCTGGGTGCTCATCATCGTCGGCCTCCTGTCGCTGGCCATTTCGGCGCCGACTGTCGAGCGTGAGCGCCTGCCGCGCGGCGAGTACTACGCGCTCATGCTCTTTGCCGTGGCCGGCATGATGCTGATGGCGACGGCCTCCGACCTCCTCGTCATCTTTCTCGCGCTCGAAGTGCTCTCCCTCGCGGTGTACGTGCTGACGGGCATTCGCCGCGACCTGCCGGCCGCGACGGAGGCGGCGTTCAAGTATTTCCTGCTCGGTGCGTTCTCGAGCGCGTTCTTTCTGTACGGCATTGCGTTCACGTATGGGGTGACGGGCAGCACGCGGCTCGACCGCATCGGCCGTGTGATCGCCGCGCAGGCGATGGCGCCGACGCCGGTGCAGTTCCTCGCGCTCGGCCTGCTGCTCGTGGGCTTCGCGTTCAAGGTATCGGCCGTGCCTTTTCACATGTGGACGCCCGATGCGTACCAAGGGGCGCCGCCCGCGGTCACCGGCTTCATGTCGACCGGGGTGAAGGCAGCGGCATTCGCGGCGTTCGTGCGCGTGTTTCTCGCGGCCTTCGAGCCGCTGCGAAGCGACTGGGCCCCGGTCATCTGGGTGGTCGCCGCCGCGACAATGATCCTGGGCACCGTTGTCGGTGTGGCTCAAAGCAACATCAAGCGAATGCTCGCCTACTCGAGCATCGCGCACGGCGGTTATCTGCTGCTCGCGCTGGTCTCGGCCAACGACGTCGCGAAGGGCGCGGTGCTCTTCTATCTTCTGACCTACGCGATCACGAACCTCGGCGCCTTCGGGATCATCGCGATGCTCGACAACGCCGATCGCCCCAACGATCGGGTGAGCGACTACGCAGGGCTGTGGAGCGACCATCCCACGCTCGCGGCGCTGATGACGATTTTCCTGCTGTCGCTCGGTGGCTTCCCCCCGATGGCCGGCTTCATCGCGAAGTGGTACGTGTTCAGCGCGGCGATGAAGGCGGGCTACTACTGGCTGGCGATTGTCGGCGTGCTCACGAGCGTCATATCCGTGTTCTTCTATCTCCGCATCATCGTCATGATGTACATGACCGCGTCCAGCGAAATGCCAGTACGGTTCCCCGAGGTCCCGAGGATTGCGGGCGCGGCGCTCGTCGTGTCGGCGATCCTCGTCTTCTATCTCGGTATCCTGCCCGCGCGTGTCCTTGCCTGGGCCGCCGCGTCGATTTCGACGATCTTCTAGCAGCCAGAGGAGGAGGCGTGGACACCGACGACATTCGAACGCTGTACGAGTACAACACGTGGGCGAACCGTCGCGCCGTCGCGATGGCCCGGAGTCTGAAGCGCTGTTGAGACAGCTCGGCAAAACACCCGAAGCCACCGACTTCCTTGTGTTCCTTGACGAAACTGCTCGATAAGAGCCTGTGAAAAATGCGACGTTTGAACGCAGAGCTCGCCGAGCACGCTGAGAAATCCTTTGGGCATTTCTTCTCTGCGGTCTCTGCGTTGAACGTGATTTGTTCACACTCCTGAAGGCCTGCGCCACTGCCGGCTCATGAAAGCCGATTTAGCAACGCCGCCAGCAGCTCGTCCTGCTCCGGCAGGACCGTCCGCAGATCCAGCAGCACTTGATCGTGCTCGATCCGCGCGATGATGGGCGGTGTCAGACCACGGAGACGTTCCTCCAGCGCGTCGGGTGTGAGCTCAGGTTTTTCGATGGGGTGTGAGCTCAGGTTTTTCGATGGCGACGAGCCACGTCGACAGCTCGACCCCGGGCGCGCTGCCGCCACCGACCGCCGACACACCCGGCACCAGTTTCGCGCGCCAACCGTCCACGGCCTTCAGTTCGGTCGCGAGCGCTTCCGCCCGTACGCGGATCTCGTCGGCAGTCGTCGTCAACATGCGCTGCACAGGAACCGTCGTCGGCGCCCGGCCCGCCTCGTATTCGGCGAGCGTCGCCTCGAGCGCCGCATAGGTCATCTTATCCACGCGCAGCGCTCGCATGAGCGGATGGCGTCGCACTCGCTCGACCAGGTTTGTTCGTCCAACGATGACGCCGGCTTGAGGACCGCCGAGCAGCTTGTCGCCGCTGAAGCAGCAGATATCGACGCCTGCCGCGACGCTGCCGGTCACTGCCGGCTCGGCGTTCGCGAGCGGGTGGGAGGCATCCGCCGCCAGATGTCCGCTGCCGAGATCCTCGGCGACAGGAACGTCGAAGCGCTTGCCAAGGGCGACCAGCTCGGCGAGCTCCGGCCGCTCGGTGAACCCCTCGATGCGAAAATTCGACGGATGGACGCGCAGGATGAGCGCGGTCCGTTCGCCGATCGCCGCCGCGTAATCGGCCGCGCGAGTCTTGTTGGTCGTGCCGACTTCGCGCAGCACCGCGCCCGACTGCGCCATCACGTCGGGCACGCGGAAGCCGCCGCCGATTTCGACGAGCTCGCCTCTCGAAACGATCACTTCGCGTCCGGCAGCGAGCGCCGCGAGAATGAGCATCGTCGCGGCGGCGTTGTTGTTTACGACGACCGCCGCTTCGGCCTTCGTGAGGCGGCAGAGGAGCGCTTCGGCGTGGACGTCGCGGCGGCCCCGGCTGCCGCGGGCAAGATCGTATTCGAGTGTCGAATATCCGCGCGCCACGGCGGCCACTCGCTCGATGGCCGATTCGGCCAGAGGGGCGCGCCCGAGGTTCGTGTGGATGATGACGCCGCTCGCGTTGATGACCGGTTCGAGCGACGGCCGGAACTGTTCGCCGAGACGTGTGAGAGCAAGGGCCTCGATTCGCGCGATCACAGTACCGTCGGCTTCAAGCGAGGAGTCGCCGCGCCCGATCGCATCGCGGACGACCGTCGCCGCATGACGCAGCGCGTTGACGGTGGCGTCGCCGCCGAAGCGGAGCTCGAGCGCGCGGATCGTCGCTCGCTGTCGGAGCCGTTCGATGGACGGGATCACGGTGAAGTCAGGCATGAGATGGCAGACGGCAGGGACCGCAAATGCTATGCTAGCACTGCGCCTCTCATGAATCCGGAACAGCCGAAATACCGCCCGCAGGAGCGGTTCTGGCCGTACGTCGAGCTATCCGAGCAGCCGACCGACGAAGAGATCGCCTCGCTCGATCCCGATCTGCAGGAGGCGCTCTTCGGCGTCAAACCGCGTCCCTTCTCGATTACGATCGTGTTTCCTGCGCTGGATCGACCGGATTTTTCTCGCGCGCTGGAGCTCGCCAGCAACTCCGCCGAGTTCAGGGAGACCGGGAGCGGCCCCAACCGGCGCTACCGCGCGCGCTTCTGGTCGCGCGACGCCGAGCGGCTGCGCGATCTGTTCGCGATCGTCGGATCTTCCGACGACACCGACGTGCTCATTGACGACCGGCCGGTTCCGTACGCCCGCGAGCTCTGGCTGCCGCTCGTTTGGCTGCTCATCCCGCGGTAGAGGCTTGTGGCCGAGCCTACCGACGTCGAACGCGATTTGCAGCGGCTCGAAGCCGAGCTCAAACGCCTCGAAGCCGAATACAACATGTTCTTCGCGGGCAACCTGCCCAAGCCGCCCTGGGAAACGCGAACCCGCGTCGAGTCGCTCGTCAAGAAGTTCGATCGCGCGTATATCCAAAACTACGGCGACCGCTTCCGCTTCGTGACGCTCCAGTCGCGCTACGCCACCTTCATCGATCTCTGGGACCGCGGTCTGCGCGCGAAGGAAGAAGGCCGCAGCGGTCCATTCGTGCACATGCGCGCCGACAAACCGGCCGAGCCCAAACGCCCGACAGACAAGATCCTCCACGTGGCGTCGTTCAAGGATCCGGTGAAGGAAGCCGACAAGCTGCGCGATCTGTACCATTCGCTGGTCGAAGCGCGGCACGAAATCGGCGAAGAAGCCATACCGTTCCACAAATTCGCGGAGCTGGTCAAAAGTCAGGTGAAGAAGCTCCGGCAGGGCGGCAGTCCCGAAGTCGCGTTCCGCGTGGCGGTGAAAGATGGAAAGGTGAATTTCACGGCGCGGGCGTTGAAGGGTGTTAAAGACAAAGACTGACAACGATGAGGCGCGCCGAGCCCGAGACGGGTTCTGGGTTCAGGTTCGGGGTGCTGGGTTCGGTTCAGGGTTCTGGGTTCGCGCGTGCGTCTTGCCGTCGCTTGTTGTGTGGCGCGTTGTGGGAACGTTGAGGCCGGGCGCCCCGACGGGCGCCCGGCTGCGAGAGGGTGACTAGATCTTGGTGACGTTTCCGGCTTGCGGGCCTTTCGGACCGTCAACGATCTCGAACTCAACCGCCTGGCCTTCCTCGAGCGAGCGGAACCCGTCGCCCTGAATGGCCGAGTAGTGGACGAAGACGTCACTGCCGCCGTCTCGCTCGATGAACCCGTAACCCTTGGCGTTGTTGAACCACTTGACCTTGCCTGTGATACGCATCGTTCTTCTTCCTTGCCTTGCTGGGACACGACGAAATCGTCTTCCCGAAACCCACCCCCGGCCTGTCCGGCCGCGGGCAAAAAAAAAGACCGCGTGTGCGGCCTTTACCTTGCGGCGCCAGGCCCGCCCGGCGTCGTGAGAAATGATACTGGACTTTTGCCGTTATGCCAAGGGCCCTGCTGAGCGTTTCTGACAAGGCCGGTATTGCCGATCTCGGACGCGGCCTGATCGCGCGCGGGTTTGAGTTGGTATCGACCGGCGGCACCGCACGGGCACTTGCCGGCGCGGGGCTCGCCGTGAGGAGCGTATCGGACCTCACCGGCTTCCCTGAGATGATGGACGGACGCGTGAAAACGTTGCATCCGGCGCTTCACGGCGGCATTCTCGCGCGGCGCGATCGGCCCGACGATATGGCCGAGCTCGAGCGCCACGGGCTGGGCCTCGTCGACCTCGTCGTGGTCAACTTGTACCCTTTCGTGAAAGCGGCGGCCAACTCGGCGACCCCGTTCGACGCGCTCATCGAGGAGATCGATATCGGCGGACCGTCGCTGGTGCGCGCGGCCGCCAAGAATTTTCGCGGCGTTCTCGTCGTCGTCGATCCCGCCGACTACCCGCGCCTGCTCGCGGCCATCGACGAGTCGCCGAGCCTGGCATTCCGGTACGAGCTCGCCCGCAAGGCAATCGCCCACACCGCGGCCTACGATACGGCGATTACGGCGACGCTCGCGACCATCGAAGTCGCCGGCGATCGATTCGAGCGTTGTGGGGATGCCGGGGCTCTGACCGCCCGCCTGGAATTCTCGCTCGACAAGATCCGCGACCTCCGCTACGGCGAGAACCCTCATCAGCAGGCGGCGTGGTATTGCGGGCCCATCAAGGCGGCCGCCGCCGGCCTGGGCCAGGCGGCGATCCTGCAAGGCAAGGAACTGTCCTACACCAACCTGCTCGATCTGGACGCGGCCGCGCGACTCGTGCTGGAATTCGACGAGCCCGCCGCGGCGGTGATCAAGCACACGAACCCATGCGGCGCCGCCACCGGCGACTCGCTCTCGGAGGCCTATCTTCGCGCGCGCGACGCCGACAGTCTCGCGGCCTTTGGCGGAATTGTCGCGCTGAACCGGACGCTCGATGTGGCGACGGCCGACCTCATCGTCTCCACGTTCATCGAAGCCGTCATCGCGCCGGGAATCGACGACGCCGCGCGCGACATTCTGGCGCGCAAGATCAACATGCGCGTGGTGACCGCCGACTTCACCCCGCTCAGAAGCGGCGGTGTCGAAGTGCGATCGGTTCTCGGCGCGGTGCTCGCGCAGGAGCGTGACCGCGTCACCGAGGCGCACCAGCCGTGGACCCCCAGCCTGCTCGCAGACGGGTTGCGCGTCGCCACGAAACGGCAGCCGACCGCCCACGAGTGGGAGGCGCTTCGGTTTGCCTGGCGCATCTGCGCGCACGTCAAATCGAATACGGTCGTCTTCACCGACGCGCGGCGGACGCTGGCAATCGGCGCGGGCCAGATGAGCCGCATCGATGCCGTGAACGTGGCGGTGATGAAAGCGCGGGCGGCCGATCGCCCGCTGGCCGGATCGGTGGCGGCATCGGACGCGTATTTCCCCTTCACCGATGGCCTCGAGGCGGTTGCCGGCGCTGGTGCGACCGCCGTGGTGCAGCCGGGCGGTTCAGTGCGGGACGCCGAGGTGATCGAGGCCGCCGATCGACATGATCTCGCGATGGTGTTCACCGGCCGCCGGCATTTCAGGCACTAAATTGTCTCAGTAGCTCCTCGCGGTTCACCGTCGCCGTGCCGAACTTGCCGACAGCGAGGCCGGCGGCGTAGTTGGCGAGGATGGCCGCTTCTCTCATCGTCGCGCC
>QHWL01000143.1 GCA_003222555.1 Acidobacteriota bacterium
GCTTCGCCCACCCGGCGACCGAGTTCAGCTTCCTGGTGCGGACGCACGAAGCGGTCGCGCAGTGCGCCGGCATGCGGGCCGCCACGTAGCCGGCGTGCATCTCCTCCTCGTACTCGACCGGACAGTTGAAGCTGCCGATCTGGATGCACGGCGCCGCGACCATGCCGTTCTTGGTGGCTGCTCGGCCTTCGCAGCGGCCCGTCTCGGTCGTGATGTTTACGCGCTCCCCGACCCGCATCGCCACCATCTTCCGCCCCGCCTCCGGCAATGCCGCATTGATCGCGCTCGGGGTCGGATTGCCGAACACGTCCGCGTCGGCCGCGCCGACGAGCAGGATGTAGTGATACCCGGTGCCGACCTTCGGATCCGTCGTGTGCTGAATCTCGGTCGCCCCGCCGCCCTCGCGCTCCCGCGCCGCATAGTGGGCCGCCCACAAGTACCCCGGACGCTCGAGCAACGCGGGCAGGTACGTCCCGTGCAGCCAGTTCAGATAGGCCTCCCGCCCTTCGCCGGGCAGGTCGTACCACGCCGCCCACAGGCCCCTGTCGGGCGGCCCGGGCGGCAGGCGCACCGCCGGCGCCGCCGCGTTTGACCGCGCGCCCTGTCCGAGCGCCTCGGCCGTCGTTACGAGCGCCGTCGCGACCCCGCCTGCGACTTTGAGGAATTCACGACGGCGGCGGCCTGCTGATTCGTCATGTCTGGTCATATATGTGCCTCGCCCGCTGCGAACCTGATCCACCCTCAGAAGACGACCTTCAGAGACTGCTGAAGCTGCCGAGCATCGCCAGCGGTGGTGATTCGACCGGCGGCTAGGACGGGAGCCTCAACGTGCGCCGGGGTAGTGTAAACGATCAGGCTCCCCTGGCAATGGGCGCCGGCGCTGTCTGCTGCCGGCTTCTGGAGAATCTTCCATTTCGTGTTTTCGGGGTGGCATTGCCGGTGGGCGTTCAAAACACGGGCCTGAGCCTGCGGGTCGAAGTCGACGCAGGCTCAGACCACGCTACGAAAATTAGGGACCCTACGTGGGACGGGTTTTCGGACCCGCTTGTCGCGCCGGGCCCGAAAGGCCCGGCACACCGGACGAGGTAACCTCGCAGCGCATTCCCAGGTTAGTCGGGATACCGCGACCTTACCGTACACTATTGAACAGTTTGCGCAATGCTGGGCCATCGCGTGAAAGTCGGCGATTGTGCCGTCCAGTGGCAGCAAACGAGCCAGTTGCCCCTGAGCTATCCTAGTGTCCCGCGTCGGACACAAAAGTGACCTCGACAAAATGTGTCGTTGGACTGATCGCGGACACGCATGGGCTCCTGCGCCCGGAAGTCCCGCAGGCGTTTGCGGGCGTCGATCTGATCGTCCACGCGGGCGACGTCGGCGGCTCGGCAGTGCTCCGCGGGCTGGCGGCAATCGCGCGGGTTGAGGCAGTGTACGGCAACGTGGACGATTCCGACGATCCGGTGCTGGCGGCAGAGCGAACGATTCCGGTCGGCGGCCTGACGCTCCACGTGAGCCACGGACACGAGCTGGGCAGGCCCACGCCGGAACGGATGCTTGCCCGCTATGCAGGCGACATTCTCGTCTTCGGCCACACGCATCGGGCGGTCGTCGTCCGCGACGGTTCCGACCGCCTGGTTATCAATCCGGGCGCGGCGGGGCCGAAGCGGTTCGACTTGCAACCCAGCGTCGCGAGGCTGACGGTGACGTCCGGCATCGCCGACGTCGAAATCATTCTTCTCCGAAGCCTCGAGAATTACCGCCTGTGAAAAATGCGACGTTTGAACGCAGAGTTCGCAGAGCGCGCCGAGAACTCTTGTACGTGTTTAGTAGGCCCCTTGACCCATTTGCAACCGCGACCGTAACATCCGAGGTCATCGCCGAGCCGATCACGCCTGTTGGCTGGGTTTCGGGGGCCGCGTATGAACCTGGCACATCTACATCTTTTACTGAATCATTTTCCGAGCCTCGGTTTTGGCGGTGGGATTGGCCTGTTCCTTCTCTCCTTTTTTTTGAAGAACGACATACTGAAGCAACTCGGCCTTGGCGTGTTGTTCGTCATGGCTCTGGTGGCAATTCCGGTGTATCAGACCGGCGTCGCTGCCGCCGAGATGATTTCGGGGCTGCCCGGCGTGTCCACCGCCTTGATTACTGCGCACCAAGACGCGGCGCTGCTGGCATTTGTGTTCATGGAGATCACGGGCGCCGTCGCCTGGCTCGGCCTATGGCAGTTTCGCCGGATCTCGCGTCCGACGAGCGGAAACGTGTCTGCCGTCCTGATTTTTTCGCTTGTGACGCTCGGCCTCATGCTCAGAGCGTCGAACCTTGGTGGTGACATCCGGCATCCGGAGATTCGATTCGACCAGGAAACGACACCCACAGCAACAGCGGGCTCCGGAACCGGATGGCTCAAGAGCGCGTCAGTGAAGTCGTTCGTGATCGATGAGCCGTGGGTGTGGCCGGCGTGCGAGACCGTTCATTTCATCGGGCTTTGTCTCTCGTTCGGCGTTTTGCTCATGGCGAATCTGCGAATGTTGGGCATGATGAAGAACGTGGCGTTTGCTGCCTTGCATCGGCTGCTGCCGTGGGGGATTCTCGGATTCGGCATCAATCTGATCACGGGCATGTTGTTCTTCATCGGAGCTCCCGAACAGTACACGCGAAATGTCGCTTTCCACTGGAAGATGTCGTTCATGATGGTCGCTGGAGTAAACGTCCTCTACTTCACGGTGTTCGACGAGGCGTGGGCCGTGCGGCCGGGAGACGACGCGCCGTTGACAGCCAAGGTGATGGCTGCGTCTACGATATTTCTGTGGGTTGGAGTCATCTACTTTGGTCGAATGTTGCCTTACATAGGTAATGCCTTCTGACGCGGACCCGTGAGTAGAAGAATGAGTTTGGGTTTAATAGTCGGCGCCGTTGTGGTTGGTGTCATCGCCATAGTCGGAGCGACGGGGTATGTGATCGACAGAAGCGCGGAGCGTCACGAGCGGCCACCGCCACCGTTGTAATAAGCCATCAAACGACCCGCTGTGATGGCCCCGGTCCACAAGGCGAGCGACGTGCTCGCCAGGACTCTGTCCATCATGGGGATCGGTGCCGCGTCCGCCCTGATCGAACTGCGGAAGACCCGACGCGTGAGCAACCGTATGTTCACGACGCCCAGGGCGATACACGTCATCTTGATATAAAAGAAGGGGTTCGTGGCGTGCCTTGTCGCGCCAGCGATGAAAAGTGTGGTACCCGACAGAGCGTTCATCCAGAAGCCGAGCCACATCACGGGGAGGAAACTTTCCATCGGCGCTAAAGGTATGACCGGGGCAACGCCGAGGATCCGCAAGTCGACGATCGCAATCGTGCCTGCCAGAAGTCCCATCCCGATCGTGTGAAGTGTGAGAACACTAGGATACGCCCAGATCGAGGTCGAGTTGGCGACCCACCTGCCGAAGCTGAGGTTTTCGAGCCACGTCAGAAACTCCATGCGGTCGCTACTCCCTGTCTTCGGATGGCGTGCCATCCTAGCCGCGCAAATCTGTGCCTGTCAATTGCAGCGCTCGCCGATCTTCGCCTTTGCAAACATCACGCTATGAAGCCGATGCGGACGTGAGCGATGGTCGCAAAGTCAATGAATGCGCCGACGCTCGATGGACTCAAAAGAACCGAATGTTGTAACATATTTGGCCCTACACGCCCCGCTGGCAAGGTGGCAATTCCAAGAGGAGTCGTTCGACATGGGGAAGGCTTTTGCCGCCGCCGTGGTCGGTTCATCCCTGGTGGGGCTAATTTGCTTGACCCTCGCCTCGTCTGATCCCTCTGCGGCCCAGCAGAGCGGTGCAGCTCGGGCTGCGACGCCCGCCAAGGCCGTGCCGCGCGCGTCGTGGGACGGGAAACCGGACCTGACGGGAGTGTGGCAGGGCGCCGGCCTGAACGCGCGGGCGTACGGTCTCGCCGAGCTCGAACGTTTGTACCAGCCGTCAGCGAAGCAACAAATGAAGGCCTTGACGGAGAAGGACGACCCGATCCTCCAATGCGCCGTCTATGGATATCCCCGAAGGATCGCGAAGGCCTTCCCTCTCCAAATCGTTCAGGCCGTTGGAGTGATGGTCATCCTCGATAACCGTCCTCACATCTATCGTTATGTTTTCACCGATGGCCGAAAACACACCGAGGACGTCTTTCCCACCTACCAGGGAGACTCGGTCGGCCGCTGGGACGGCGACACGCTGGTCGTCGACGTCACGACGTTCAATGGCAAAATCTGGCTTGCTGGCGCTCAGGATCATCCTACGCCAACGAGCGCAGGGGGTTGGATCACTTCCGACGCCCTGCATCTGGTGGAACGCTGGCACCTGCTGGACGCGGACACGCTCGAATACCAGGCGACCGTCGAGGATCCAAAAATGCTAACCGGACCCTGGACGACGCCGAAGATCGTCCTCAAGCGCGCGCCCATTCGCAAGCTCGAAGAAGAGGGGCACTGCATACCTGCAGACATAGATTGGGTGTCCCCCGCACTGAGGTAACCGATGAGGCGCAAAGCCTTCTGGGGTCTGGTGTTGAGCCTGGCTTTGCTCGCCGCGGCGATGCCCGCCTGGGCGCATCACTCCTTCGCGGTGGCCTTCGATCGTGACAAGCCGGTGACGGTGCAAGCCGTCGTCACCGAGGTCAAGTGGGAAAACCCGCACACCTTGATTTATGCCGATGTGAAGGACAAGGACGGCAAGGTGGAGAAATGGACGTTTGAAGGCTTTCCTCCGGGCGTGCTGTACCGGAAAGGGTTGAGGCAGGATCGTTTGAAGCCCGGAGGAGAGGTCACTCTTATGGGCTTCCGTTCCAGGGACGGGGCGAACTTTGCCAACCTAAGCCTGGCCGTGTTCCCCGACGGTAAATCGTTTTGTGTACAATTTCCTTCGGGTGCCACTGCCGGGGCCTCCGTCCAACTGCCGGGTAGTGACGCGATCTGCGGAGGTACCGACACCGGCCAGTACCGTTAGCCGGGTTCACGATCGCCTTAAGGAGTTAACCGGTGAAGGACAAAGGGTTCTGCTGTCTGATGATGAGCGCGGGGTTACTCGCGCTCGCGGTGCCCGCGCTGGCGCACCATTCGTTTGCGGTGAACTTCGATCGTGACAAGCCGGTAGTCGTGACTGCGGTGGTCACCGGAGTCAAATGGGAAAACCCGCACACCTTGATTTATGTCGATGTGAAGGACAAGGACGGCAAGGTGGAGAAATGGACGTTCGAGAGCTTTCCGCCGGGCGTGCTGTACCGGAAGGGGTTGCGGCAGGATCGTCTCAAACCCGGAGGAGAGGTCACCCTCAAGGGCTTTCAGGCCCGGGACGGCTCGAACTTCGCCAACGTGAGCGTGGCCTCGTTCCCCGACGGTAAATCGTTTTGTGTCCAATTCCCCGGCGCTTCGGCGCCGGTAGGGGACAAGGCGTACGACGGATGCACCGGCGGCGACACCGGCGAGTACCGGTAGGAGAGGCAACCATGAAGAAGTCTTTTGGCGCCTCCGCCGTGGTCAGCGTGGCCGTGATGGTGTGCCTGGTGTTCTTCGCTTCCGCATCCATCCGGGCTGCCGCACAGCAGAGTGGCGCCGGTCAGGCGAAGGCAGCGGCCTCCGGGCCGATACCCCACACGCCGTGGGACGGGAAACCGGACCTGACGGGAACGTGGGGGCCTGCCACCGCCGGTCCGGGCCCGAACCAGGACACGCGGAGTCCCAGCAATGCGGAAAGACGGACCCGCGGTCTTGCGCTCGAAGCTCTTTACCAGCCGTGGGCGCGGGAAAGATCGAGGGGACTGGCATATCTCGACGACCCGAGATACCACTGTGGGCCATACGGGTTTCCAAAATACATCAATATCCCCGATTATTTTCTGCTTCAAATGGTTCAGGCGCCGAAGGAGACGCTGGTCTTCACCGAATACATCTACAGCGGCTACCGCACGATCACAACGGATGGAAGTCCACATCCCAAGAAAATCGTCCCTTCGTTCTTTGGAGACTCGGTCGGCCGCTGGGAGGGAGACACGCTGGTCGTTGATGTCACGGGCTTCAACGGCAAGATCTGGCTGCCAGGAGTGGCCTCCAATCCCCAGCCGCCCGGTACGGGCGGTCAGGCCGGCGGACGCGGAGGGCGGGGCCAAAATGCCGGCGATGAGGGTGGTGGAGCTGGCGGGGGCTGGATTACATCCGACGCCCTGCACGAGGTGGAACGCTGGCGGCTGCTCGACGCGGATACCCTCGAATACGAAGCGACCGTCGAGGATCCGAAGGTACTGACCGGGCCCTGGACGACGCCGAAATCCCTGCTCAAGCGCGCGCCCGCTGATGTCGTGATTCACGAAGCGCTGTGTCTGGATCCCGAGGACCTGGCACACATGAAAGCCACCGAGAAGAAGAAGTAACTGCGCGCAAGAGCTCCCTCTTCTGCCAGCGGGGCCTGCGACGCAGGCCCCGCACGTTCGGCGCCGCTAGAACCTCCAATCGTGCCCTAGGAAGAGGAGTCAAGATGTCGATCAAATATTGTTCGGGAAGGGTCGGGCTGGGTCTTGCAACGATCGTGGTGGCCCTCGTCGGTGTCAGCGACTACACCTACAGCCGGGCCCTCGCCAAATTCGGCGAGCCCGGCATCGTCGAGGCCGCGCACATCGCGGGATTGTCCACGATGATGGCGATGATCATGAACGCGGTCCGCGTACAGGCGAGGATCCCCGAGGGAAGCAAGCCACCGCTCGCGCCGTACCCGCACACGCTGCCTGTGCCGACGATTGGACGGCAGTCGCAGTAGGGCGAGCTATGGCGCGAGTCCTGATCGTGCACGGCGCCGGGATGAACATGCGGGGGAAAGCTCAGATCGATGTTTTTGGCCCGATGACCTTGCCTCAATACGACGAGCAGATTCGAAAGTACGCGCTGGATTTGGGCATCGAGGTTGAGATTTTCCACTCGAATATCGAAGGCGAGGTCATCAACAAGCTCTACGAAGCGCACGATCGCGGGGTCGAGGCGGCCATCCTCAATCCCGCAGGCTACATGACGGGCCATCCGGCGCTGATGGCCGCGATCGCCCAGGTGCGTTTCCCGACCATCGAGGTCCACTTGTCGAATCCCGCCCAGCGCGGAAAGGAGTCGGAGGTGACCCGCGTCAGTCGCGGCAGCGTGACCG
>QHWL01000158.1 GCA_003222555.1 Acidobacteriota bacterium
TGTCTGCGATGGCCGGATCGCGGCGTTGCTCGCGACGAAACGTCCACCCGTCCATGACGGGCATCTTCAAATCCAGCAGGATCACACTGACCGCGCCGGCACCGCGAAGATACGCGAGCGCCTCCTTGCCGTTGGCCGCCGCAATGGGCGCGAATCCTTCCACCTTCAAGAACGACGTCATCAGCCGCTGAATGCCCGGGTCGTCATCGACCACGAGAACTGTCGGCAGGGGCGATGGAGGAGGCATCTCGAACCTCGGCCCTCACTTGAGATGCTCGGCGAGCTGATGCAGGAACAGCCCCGTATCAGTGACGATGCCGACTGTTTGAGACGACCCGCGATCCGCGAGCTTGGTCACCACAGCCGGATTGATATCCACGCAGACGGCGCGGACCGACGAGGGCAGCATGTTGCCCACGCCGATGCCGTGCAGCATGCTCGCCAGAATGAGCACGAGCGACACGTCTTTCAACGACTCCGCGTAGCGATCCTGCGCGTCGGCGAGATTCATCATCGTTTCCGGCAGCGGTCCATCGTCGCGGATGCTCCCCGCGAGCACGTAGTCCAACCCGTTCCGGACGCTTTCGTACATGATTCCCGACGTCAACAGACCCTGCTCCACGGCGGGACCGATGCCCCCCGCTCTTCGGATGGCGTTGATCGCGCGCATGTGGTGATGGTGTCCCCCCTCGACCACCCGTCCGGTCTCGAGGTTGACTCCGAGGGAGGTCCCGAACATGGCCAACTCGATGTCGTGGACCGCTAGAGCATTGCCCGAGAGCAGCACCTGCACGTAGCCGCCGCGAATGAGCTCGACGAGGTACGGCGCGCCTCCAGTGTGGACGACCACCGGTCCGACGACGGCGGCAATCCGGCCGCCGCTGGCCCGCGCGCTTCGCATCATCTCCGCGACGCGGCCCACCGCAACCTCCACGCGGCGCTCCGAGGAGATCTCGTTGGTCATGAACGCGAAGCCCAGGCGGTCGCGGTCCTGAAACGCAGGAATCACGCGAATGCCTTCCACCCCGCAGACCACCGCCTCGCCCTTCCGGACGTCACGAAGCTTCCGGCATGCCGCCCGATCGCCGTCGACCACGATCGCCGCGTCCATCCGCTGCTGCTCGACGGTCAGCCACTGACCTCCGCGGCGGATGCGTGTTTCGTGGTTCGTCGTGGAGTAGAAGTCGATGGGCGCGCAACCGTCGTGGTCTGCGATGCGAAGGGTGGCATCCCGACCCCCGACGATTTGACACCCGAGCGGCACCAGGTTTTCGACGAGATTGCGGAGCGCGGCGTCGGAATCGGCGTTGACGCGCATCGTCAGCAGCGACGGCTCCGCGTTGGTCCGGCCGATATTGAACGTGACGACTTCGAAGCTCCCGCCGTGGCGGATCACGGTGTCGAAGATGCCGTTCAAAATGCCTGAGTCGATGAGATGACCCGACGCTTCGACGACCTCGGATGCCACGGTGACTCCTCCAGGGATTTGTCGTCGCGCGTCACTCTGGCAGGGTCTTGAAACCACGCTGAATGGCCTCCCAGAGCGATGCCTTCAGCGCGTCGGAGCCGACAAAGAGATTGTCGGGAAAGCGTCTGTACGCGAGCATCTGATCGTAGATTGAGCCTCCTTGATACAGGTTCAGGCCGAGGCCGGCGAGATACTGCAGGCGCAGGTTGCGATCGCGATTGATCGAGGCATCCTTGAGCCATTCGGTGAGATCGGACGCCTGACCGGCGTAGGTCGAGAACAGATCCGTCACCGAATTGAATCCGATCTCCTTCATCGACTGCGCGACCGGCGCGTACTCGGGACGCTTCAGCCGCTGCTCCAACGCGTCGACGTCGATTCGAGTGGGTTCGACCTGTCCGAGCAGCACGAGATCGTAGCCCTGACCGTTGTACGTGTTGCCCCACACGACACCGTTTGGAAAGGACTGGAAAAACGTGCCGATCTCGCTCTTCACCGCATCAGTGTTGCTTTCGTAGAGCTGCACGAACAGCGTGACGACGCCGCCGGGATTCAAATGCTCCTTGACCGCGTCGAAGAACTCCTTCGTATAAAGCATCGCAGCCCCCTTCACCCACGGATCCAGTGGATCGGAGGTGACGGCGTCGAACTTCTCCTTCGATGTGAGAATGTAGTGCCGCGCGTCGTCGAGCTGCACGTGCACCTTTGGATTGCGGATGACGTCGAAATTGTACTGGCTGAAGTACGTCGAGACGACGCGCGGCACGAGCGGTTCGATCTCGGCGATGGTCACGCGTTCCACCGTCGGGTCGATCGAGACCGCCCCGGCCGTGACGCCGGCGCCGCACCCGATCACGACGATCGACCGTGGATGGGCCGGCACGAGCGTCGTGAGGTGCCCGAGCATCCGCTGCAGCCGCATGTCCTGCGGCTCGCTCGAGGCCTGGACCTTTCCCGCGTTGTGGTAATTGAGCGCGCCGCCCACACGCGACACCGCCACCGACGCCATCAGGCCCTCGCCCACGTAGATGATCTCCGGCGGCTGGGCGACTCGCGTCGACGCGAACCTGCCGTAGGCGACGAGCAGCCCCGGCACTCCGTGAACCCTTCTCACGAGAAAGGCCCCGCACCCCATCGCGACGACGAGCACAATCGTCCCGGCGAGCTCGAGTCTGCTGCCCGGCCGTCCATCGCCGACGAGCTCAGGCCCCAACATCAGCAGGCCCTAGACGCCGCAGATGGCGATGAGCAACTGCTGGGCGTGTTGGCTTCCGATCCAGGCGATGAGAATGAGGCTCGCCCCGAGCGAGCCGACGATGGCTCCGACGGTGTTGGCGGCGTACACACCGCCGACAAGCTGCGCCGGATCCTGTCCGGGCGACGCCACCGAAGCGAGGGCCAGCGGAAAACTCGCGCCCCAGAGGATCGCGGCCGGCAGAACCGCCCACAGACAGCGGACCACATCGAGCTGCAGATTGATCCACGGGTCGCCCGACAGGGAGGGATTGATCGGCCAGTAGGGCAGCGACTCGGTGAGCATGTAGGCGGCCCATGCCATGGCGCCGCACAGCAACAGCTGGCACCACCCGAAGGCGACGCGGGGCCGCCTCACCGAGCGTGCGAGCGCCGCTCCCCCACTGCTGCCGATCCCCAGACCAACCAGAAACACCGTCAGGATCAGTGAGAAGGTGTAGACGGTGGCGCCAAACAGAAGCGACAAGATCCGCGTCCAGATCACTTCCGCCGCAAGGGCCGTCATTCCCGAAAGAGCAATCGCGACGTACACCGCCCACGATCCGTGGGCTCGCTCCACCTTCTCCGGCGCGGGCGCGATGGCTTCGTGCGGCGTTGCCCTGGCAAGGGCAAGAGCCAGAAGAGCCCCGGTGAGGTTCAGCGCCGCAGCCACATACGTGGCCGTCGCGCCGTCGTAGACGCGCAAGAGGTAGAAACCAGCGAGCAGACTGCCCAGGACGGCGCCGCCGATGTTGCCGCCATAGAAGAACCCCAGCCACGACACGCCCTCCGGCGTCGTCTCGACCCACCGCGCGATCGCCGGCAGCGTTGCGCCCATCAAGAGCGTCGGCGGCACGAGGCACACGCCGGCTGCCACGCCACGCAGCAGAATTCCCACGAGCCCCGATCCCGCCCACGCCGTGTACAACCCGCCGACGAGCGGCATCGCCAACAGCACCGTGATCCCGATGATTCCGATCCCCAGCTCGAGGCAGGCATACACGCGCAAGGGATGATGGCGTGCAGAGACGAGGCGCGGCAGGGCCAAGCTCCCCAGACACATCCCGCCCATGAACGTGCCGAGCAGAACGCCAAGCGAGACCGCCGACGATCCGATGACCAGCTGGAGCAGCTGGAACCAGACGATTTCGTAAATCAGGGCGGCACAGCCGCTGCCGACAAACAGCAGCAGGAGCACGGGCAGGAGCCGACGCGCGTTCATGAACAGCACCTTTCCAAAGGAATGGCGGATGCTACCACGACTGCAACGAACCGTGCGGGTGAATGCCCACCAAACGATCGGAAGGACAACGGCAGGCCGGATCGAGCAGACGCCTGTCTGTGAGCGCGACCGTCACCGGCCGCGCCATCAGTCTGCGGCTGGTTTCAGAACCCGACGCGGTGTCGGAAACCGCTGCTATTTCAAGTGCTTGCTGACCAGTTTGGTCATGTCGAACATATTCACCGAAGACTTGCCGCCGAAAACCGTCTTGAGGGTCGCGTCAGCGTTGATCATCCGCTTGTTTTTCTGATCCTGCAGCCCGTTCTTTTTGATGTAGCCCCATAGTTTCTTGGTCACTTCGGTCCGGGGAATTGGCTTGGAGCCAACAACCTCCGCCAGCGCCGGGCTCGGTGTCACCGGCTTCATGAAGGCGGCGTTGGCTTTCCGGGCTGGCTTCTTCTTCACACTCTTCGCCATGCGATCTCCTTTAGAAAGACGCTCGAAGCGTCAGCGCGCAGCGTACCACGAAACCCGGACCTCGGGGGCGCGGAATCAGTCGGGATTTCGCTCGCCGAATCTCGCGCCCAAAACGGTCCGGCTGGAGAGCCTGTGAAAAATGCGACGTTTGAACGCAGAGCTCGCAGAAAAATCCCATTTCTTCTCGGCGGCCTCCGCGGTCTCTGCGTTGAACGTGACTTGTTCACAACGTCTAAAGCCGGACACTGCGCCGCGTTACTCCACCCACTCTACGGTCGCGCCTGCCTGAATTTCCGCGTCGTCGAGCACTTCGGCGCGGGCGCCGCCACGCCACTGTGGAACCATCGCAGCGCGCAGCCCCGACAACGCATCGTCCATCCGTTCGCACGGCTTGGTCTCGCCCACTATGAGGAGTCGACACGTGCCGATCCGTAGCGTCCGTCCACGACTGTCGACCAAGGGCAACCCGCTGACCAGCAGATTGGCGCGCCTGGCGGACGGTGGAACGACGGCGCCGAGATCCAGCATGAGCGCGTCCCAGACCTCGCGCTCGATGAGCGTCACCTGGCGCCGGCCCCCCCGGTCGGCGTTGCCGACGATGCCCTGCCCTGCGCGAAGTGAAGCGGACGGGACGGAATCCATCGGCCCGCGATGCGCACGCTTGCTCCAGATCGCTTCGAGCCGGCCTGTGGTCATGTCCTTGTGACGCAGGACGTCAGAGATTGTGAAGAAATCATGTTCAACGCTGAGACCGCGGAGCCCGCAGAGAAGTTCTTGTTGTTGTTAAAGGCAACCACGAAAGCACGAAGACACGAAGAAAGCCAAGGTGCTTTTCGTGTTTTCGTGTCTTCGTGGTTGCATTTTTCCGTGAGCTCTGCGTTCACACCTCGCATTTTTGCAGGCTCTTCACCGGATGGCGACGGGAGCAATCGTCGAACCCGTGCCGCCCTGGATTTTCAGCGGCTCAACGACGAATGCGAACTCGTAAACCCGTTTCGCCGCAAGCTCGTCGAGCTTCAGGCTTTCCACGAGATGAACGCCGTGGACGACCAGCATGATCTGGTGGACCGGCTCGTTCAACTTGGGATCGGGATTATGCACCACCTCCACGCCCCAGTTGTCCGATCCGACGAGCATCGGATCCTGACGCGCCAGCCATTCGGCCGCGGCGATGCCAATTCCAGGGTTGGTCTTCATGTACCGCACGTTATCCTTGCCCCACAGTCGGCCCCAGCCGGTGTTGATGATCACGGCATCGCCCGGCTGGAGGGCCACGTTCTCGCGCTTCAACGCGTCCTGTAAGTCCTGCACGGTGATCTCGTAGGTTTCGGTCAGCATGTCGACGCCCTTCGAGGCGGCGACGTCGATGAGCACGCCGCGGGTCATCAGCATCCCCACGTTTTCGACTCCCAGCTTCGTGAAGCCGTTGCGAGTCGCCGTTTCCTCGAGCTTGAAACAGTTGTACAGCCCGTTGCCAATCGTCTGGTGAGTGAATCCGTCGATCTGTGTGCCGACCTGGCCGAGCTCGGTGATGACGAGCTCCTCGTTGCTCCCGCGGCGATTGGACTCCGGCAGCATATTGGTGCGTTTCAGCTGCATGTCGAAGATGCGTGGACCGAAAAACGGCATCGATCCGTGGAGCACCTGCCCGAGCTCGATCACCTCGCCCGTGCGGATCAGACGTGCGGCGCGCAGCACCGTTTCGGGCTTCATCAGGTTCCCAGATCCGCGCTGGTCGCCGGCGCCCCACTTGGAGGGGCAACGCTGCGCGTCGGTGGGCGGTTGCCACGATTGCGCGCGGGCGGCCGCGCCACTCAGACCGAGCGCCGTTGCCGTGGTCATGACAATTATGAATCGCACGCTTGGTCTCCCTTCACGTTCGACGTCGACCAAATCACGACAAACGCAGAGCCCGCAGAGGCCGCGGAGAAAAATTCTAAAAGACTTCTCTGCGAACTCGGCGTGCTCTGCGTTCAAACGTCGGGGTTTTCACAGATTATCACGGTATCAGAATCGTCGAGCCGGTCGTCTTGCGGGCTTCGAGATCGCTCTGCGCCTGCGCGGCATCCTTGAGCCCGTAGCGCTGCTCAATCTCGATTTTCACCTTGCCGGAGAGTACGATGTCGAACAGCTCCTTCGACGTCGCTTCGAGATCCTCGCGCTTTGCCACGTAGGTCGCCAGTGTCGGGCGCGTCACATACAGCGAGCCCTTCGGCGCGAGTATCCCTATCTCGAAAGGCGGCACTGGCCCCGAAGAATTGCCGAAGCTTGCCAACAGCCCGAACGGCCGCAGACAATCGAGCGACCCGACGAAAGTGTCCTTGCCGACCGAATCATATACAACCGGCAGCCCGGCGCCCTTGGTGAGCTCCTTGACGCGCTCGACGAAATTCTCGGTGCGGTAGTTGACGCAATGGGCGGCGCCGTAGCGTTTGGCGAGCGCGCATTTCTCATCCGATCCGGCGGTGCCGATGACCGTGGCGCCAATCGCTTTGAGCCATTGGCACGCGATGAGTCCCACACCGCCGGCGGCCGCATGGAAAAGAATAGTGTCACCTGGCTGGACCTTGTAAGTCCGCCGGATCAAGTACCGGACGGTCATGCCTTTGAGCATCATCGCAGCGCCTTGCTCGAATGAGATGCCCTGGGGCAGGATGCACAGGCGATCGGCAGCCATGTTGCGCACCACGCAATAGGCGCCGGGCGGTCCGCCTGCGTAGGCGACGCGATCCCCGGCCTTCACGTGAGTCACGCCGGCGCCTACGGCCTCGACCACGCCAGCACCCTCGTTGCCCGCTCCCGACGGCAAGGGCAGCTTGTACAGGCCGGCCCGCTGGTAAACGTCGATGAAGTTGAGGCCGCACGCCTTGTGGCGCACACGGGCCTCACCGGGTCCCGGATCGCCGACCTCTACGTCTTCCCACTGCAAGACTTCGGGACCGCCGTTCTTGTGGAATCGAACTGCCTTCGGCACTCTGCCTCCTTGTTCTGCCGCGTTATGCTACCGCACCGTCGGCACCCTGCCAGATCGCGCGACTCCACCCCAGGTGGACGCGGGGCATGCTAGGCCCGCCGGGCCTGGCGGCGCAAGCCGATTCGTGCTGCCGGACCCCATCACGTTCAACGAAGAGAACGCGGAGGCCGCAGAGAAGAAATGCCCAGGGATTTCTCAGCGTGCTCTGCGAGCTCTGCGTTCAGACGTCGCCCCAGTACGTAGTGTCGGGCTTTAGCCGGACCGCGCGCGGCGCCGAGCTGCCGCCGACGATCCCGCGGGCCGAGGCCCAGCGCCCCCTGCCGCCCACGTCGCCGTTGCCCTGACGACTCCACATGGATACAATCTGTTACCCCTAAAAAGGCTTCGAGGCCGACTGGGCGGCAGGCCCATCACGTCGACGTCGGGTGAAGCAGAAGACGCGAAAGGAGAGTCACGATGCGCGCACGAATGTTGTCACTCACGCTTCTGTCGGCGGTGGTCTTGCTGGCAACGGTGGCCTTCATGGGATGCAGCTCGCCGACGAGCAGTCCTGAGGCCGTCCCCTCCGCTCAGACAGCGCCCGCTCCGCCACAGGAGAAGGGCGGGCAGGATGAGTTCGGTCCCTACGAGATCGTGGCGAACTGGCCGTTGCCGCTGGAGGACGGACCCGACGGCGTCAAGCACGAGGGCTGGACGTGGGGTTCGGTGGGCGCCGTGTGGGCCGAAACGCCCGACCGGATCTGGATCGCGCAACGCGGCGAGCTCCCGCTGCCGAAGGGCGCGAAGCCCTGGACTCCCTACGGCATGCTTCAGCCGCCCCGCGTGGCCACGGGCAACGACGATGGAAGCAACGCCACGTGCGATCCGGAACCGAAGCGCGGGTGGGAGCGGCGCTATCATCACTCCATCTTCATTGTTAATCGCGAAGGCAAGATGGTCGAATGGTGGGCGGATAAGGACAAGGACAAGCTCTTCGAGATGCGATGCGGGCGCGGGCCGCACAAGATCAAGATGAGCCCGTACGATCCCGAGAAGCACGTCTGGCTCATCGACGACCAGCTCCACATGATTTACAAGTTCACCCGCGAGGGCAAGCTGGTGATGTCATGGGGCACGAAGGGCAAGAAGGGGCGCGACGGAGGCAAGCTGTTCGATCGTCCGACCGACATCGCGTGGCTGCCCGACGGGACGTTCTTCATCAGCGACGGATACGGCGGCGTGCGCGTTGCGAAGTTCGACAAAGACGGCAAGTTCCTGATGGACTGGGGCAAGGCCCCGGCCGACCCGAAGAATCCTGGCCCCAACGAGTGGAATACCGTTCACAGCATCGGGATCAGCAAGGACCGCAAGGTCT
>QHWL01000159.1 GCA_003222555.1 Acidobacteriota bacterium
GCTATCTATCGTCGCGCGAGCGGCTGATGCGGGTCCGATAACAATTGGCATTCAGCCTTCACCCCGAGGCCGAGAGTCTACGCTCGAGGCCGAGGGACAGCGAAGTCCGTGCCAGCGAGCGGCAGCCTTGAGCCAAAGCGCCGGGGGTGGGGCCCCGGCGCCGTGAAAGATGTTGGGGCCCCCGCGAGAATAAGAGAATGTCATTCCTCGCTCCCGCATTCCTCCTCGGCCTTGCCGCGCTGGCGATTCCGGTATTCATTCATCTGATCCAGCGGGAACGCAAGCGCGTCATCGAGTTCCCCTCGCTGATGTTCGTCCGGCGCATTCCGTATCAATCGGTGCGCCGCCGGCGCATCCGTCACTGGCTGCTGCTGATGATGCGCGCGGCCGCGATTCTCATGATCGTGGCAGCGTTCGCGCGTCCGTTCCTGCGGCAGGCTGCCGCGGCCGCCGCCATCGCGGGCGGCTCGCGCGAAATCGTCATCGTGCTCGATCAATCGGCCAGCATGGGCTTCGGCGACCACTGGCAGCGCGCGCGCGACGCGGCGCACCAGGCCGTCCGCTCTTTGAGCGGCGACGACCGCGGCACGCTCGTGCTCTTTGGCAGAAACGCGGAAGAGAACATGCGCGCCACTCCGGATCGAGTGCGCCTCGACGCAGCCATCGACGCCGCCCGCGTCGGCTCCGACGCCACGCGGTACGGCCCCGCGCTCAAGCTCGCCGAGAGCATCCTCGTCCGATCGCAGGCTCGGCGCCGCGAGGCAATTGTCATCAGCGATTTCCAGAAAACCGGATGGAGCGGCGCGGAGGACGTCCATTTTCCCGACGGGATGACCCTCACGCCGGTGTCGGTCGCGACGCCCTCCACTGCAAACCTCGCGGTGCCCTCCGTCACGTTTGCACGCGCATCCTTCTCGGGCCAGGAGCGCATCACGGTGACCGCCGGCCTGGCGAACAAAGGCGGCGAGCCGGTGACCGGCGTGCCGGTGACGCTCGACATCGACGGCCATCAGATTCAGACGCAGAACGTGAATGTCGGCGGCTCCGCGGCGACGTCGGTCTCGTTCACGCCGTTCACGCTCGCCGAGCCGAACGTGCGCGGCACGATACGCGCGGGTTCCGATCTGCTGCCGGCCGACAACGTGTTCCATTTCGTGCTCGCGCCCAGCAAGCCCGTGTCGCTGCTCGTCGCCGAGAACGGCGGCCGTAATGATTCGACGCTGTACTTGTCGAAGGCGCTGGCCATAGGCACCGCCCCGGCGTTCCAAGCTGATGTGATGCCGGTTGAACGCATCACGCCTGCGCACTTCGACAAGCGGGCCGTCGTCATCCTGAACGACGCGGCATTTCCGCCCGCTGGCGCCGGCGGCGTGTTGAAACGTTTCGTGGAGCGTGGCGGCGGCCTGCTCGTCGTAGTCGGCGAACGTACCACCTGGCCGACCAGCGAGGCTGAGCTGCTGCCGGGACGTTTCGGCGCGCAGGTCGACCGAGCGTCGGGCCGGGGCGGCACGATCGGATTTCTCGACTACAGCCACCCCGTGTTCGAGGTGTTCAAGGCGCCGCGAAGCGGTGATTTTTCGGGCGCCCGCATCTTCCGGTACCGCTCGCTCGAGATCGGCCCGACCGACCGCGTCCTCGCCCGGTTCGACGACGGCGCGGTTGCGGCTGCGGAACGAAAACTGGGCGCGGGCCGCGTCATCGTGTGGACCTCGACGCTCGACGACTCGTGGAGCGATCTCGCCGTCAAACCGGTGTTTCTCCCGCTCGTCCATCAGCTCGTGAAATACCTCGGGCAGTACGAGCCAGCCGCGTCGTGGTTCACCGTCGGACAAGTGCTCGACCTCTCGACACGTTTGAAAAATCGCACGGAGCGGGTCGTGGTCACGCCGTCCAACCGGCGCATCACTCAGTCCGCCGGCGCGCCCGGGCTGCTCGAGCTGGACGAACAAGGCGTCTACGAGATCCGCACGGCGGGCGCCAGCGGGGGGCGCCCCGAAGCGATCGCGGTCAACCTCGACCCGCCCGAATCGGACCTGACGCCGCTCGATCCCCGCGAGCTCGTGGCAGCCGTCACCGGCCAGGCGACGCCCAGCGTGGCACAAGCGCCGGGACCGTCCGCGCCGGGCGAGGTCAGCGTCGTCGATGAGAGGGAAGCCGAACGCCGTCAGGCCATCTGGTGGTATCTCCTGATGGCTGGCGTACTCATTTTGGCGGCCGAAACCGTGATCTCTAACCGATTGTCCCGTCGCGAAAAATTTCTGTAAGCGCCGCATCCGGTGTAATCTTTTCAGTGGTGGGAGGAGGACCCCCAATGCCTCACGACAGTCGTGCCCTACTTCTGGACGTCATCCGCGGCGTCCGCAACCGCTGGCGCCTGCGCCTCGCGCTTCGCGGCGCCGTCATCGTCCTGGCGGGCACGGCTACGGCGCTCCTGCTGTCGGCACGGGGGCTGGAAGCTCTCCGGTTCAGCTTCTACTCCATCGTCGCGTTTCGGATCGCCGCCGTTGGGGTATTCGGCGGTCTGGTTGCGTATTGGCTCATCCGCCCTCTGCTCCGCCGCGTCTCGGCGACGCAGGTGGCGCTGTATCTGGAAGAGTGCGACCCATCGCTCGAGGCGGCGATTCTGAGCGCCGTCGAAGCGTCTTCCGAATCCAATCCCGCGCATTCGCAGCAACTCGTCGAACAGCTCGTCGAGCAGGCCATCGAACAGTGTCGCGCCATCGATCACGGGCGCACGATCGAGCGCGCGGGCGTCCGGCGTCACCTGGCGACGCTGGCGGCCGTGACAGCGGCGGCGGTCTTGCTCGTCATTCTGGGACCCGCCTACCTGCGGCACGGGCTGTCCGCGCTTCTGGTCATTTCGCGCAGCGCCGAGGCGTCGAGCCCATACAAGATCGACGTGCGCCCGGGCAATACCAGCGTGCCCCGCGGATCCGATCAGGCGGTGAGCGCGCGCCTTGTCGGCTTCAAGTCGAAAGAAGCCACGCTGATGATGCGCACGTCGCCGGGCGCGGCGTTCGAGCGCGTCCCGCTCGTGCCCGGCACCGACCCGACTGCGTTCGAGGGCATGCTGTTTCACCTCGATAAGGCGACCGAGTACTACGTCGAGTCGAACGGCGTGAATTCACCCACTTTCTCGATGTCGGTGCTCGACTTGCCGACCGTGAAGCAGCTCGAGCTCGAGTACCGCTACCCTGCCTACACGGCGTTGCCGCCGCGGAAAGTGGACACGGGCGGCGACGTCGCGGCGCTACGTGGCACGGAAGTGCTCCTGCGCGTCGTGCCGACGATGGCCACGCCCGGCGGCAGCATTCTGCTGAACGACTCGGCTTCCTCGGTGCTGACGACGCAGCCGGACGGGTCGCTGACGGGCAGCTTCAAGATCGAGCGTCAGGGCTTCTACAAGATCGAGCTCACCGGTCCGCACGGCGAAAAGGTGAACGCCTCGCCTCAGTACACGATCGACGTCCTCAACGATCAGGCGCCGTCGGTGTCGTTCGTCAAGCCGGGGCGCGACACCACCGCGAGCCCGGTGGAAGACCTGTTCGTCGAAGCGCGCGCCGATGACGACTTCGGCGTCAAGCAATTGCAGCTGCACTATTCTGTGAACGGCGGGGCGGAGAAGACCGTGAGTCTCTTCGGCGGCGCCAAGCCGCTCACCGAGGTTTCCGCCGGCCACACGATTTATCTCGAGGAGCTCGGACTCAAGCCGGGCGACTTCGTTTCCTACTACGCGCGCGCCACCGACAACGACGGCGTCCAGGGGCCGAAGACGGCGACGAGCGACATCTACTTCGTGCAGATCCGTCCGTTCCGCAAGGACTACAAGCCGGCGCAGTCGGCCGGCGGCGGCGGCGGCGGCGGCGGCAACGAGGTCGGCGCCCTCTCACAGCAGCAGCGCGAGATTGTCGCCGCCACCTTCAACGTCGTCCGCGATCGGCCGAAGATGACGGCCGACAAGTTCCGTGAGAACGTGGTGTTCCTCACGCTGGCCCAGGCCAAGCTGCGGGAGCAGGTCGAGGAGCTGGTCGGCAAGTTGAATTCACGCCTTCGCGACGCGGATCCCGCGTTCAAGAAAATCGCCGAAGCACTGCCCAAGGCGGCGGCCGAAATGAAAGCGGCCGAATCGAATCTGAAAGCCCAGCAGCCCAAGGAGGCTTTATCGCCCGAGCAGCGGGCGCTGAAGCTGCTGCAGGACGCCGAGCAGGAGTACGAAACCCAGGTGGCGGCGAATCGCAATGGCGGGGGCGGGGGCGGCGGTTCGCAGGCGATGGCCGACGACCTGGCGGATCTGTTCGAGCTCGAGCTCGACAAGCTCGCGAATCAGTACGAGATGCAGCAGCGCGCCGAGCAGCAGAGCGGCGACCAGAAGGTGGACGAGCTCGTCGAGAAGCTGAAGGAGCTCGCGCGGCGCCAGCAGCAGGAAGCCGAGCGGCAGCGCCGGATGGCGACCTCGGGTCAGGCGTCGGGCAATGGCAGCGCCGGGCAGCGCGCGCTGGCCGACGAACTGCAGGAAGCCGCGCGCCGGCTGGAACAGCTGACGCGCGAACAACAGCGCCCGGAACTGGCTGACGCCGCCCGCAAGATGCAGGAAGCGGCCGATGCGATGCGGCAGGCGGCGGCGAACGGATCGAAGGACGGCGGCGCCCAGGCGAACGCGGCGCTCGACAAGCTTCGGGAAGCGCAACAGCGGCTCGAACGCAATCAGACGGCGCGCTCCGAGCGCGATATTCAGAGCGCGCTTCGCAAGGCTCAAGAACTTCCGGCCGAGGAGAAGGCGATCGGTTCCGATGTGCAGGGCCTCGAGCAGTCGGGCGAGCAGCGTCCTGCCCGCGCGGAGGCGCTCGCTCAGCGTAAAGATGCGATGGATGCCAAGGTCGGCGATCTTCAGCAACAGCTCGAGAAGCTCGCCAACGAGACGCGGCGCGACGAGCGCGACGCGTCGCGCAAGCTGGACGAAGCGGCGGGCACGATTCGCGACAAGAAGGTGCGAGAAAAAATCCGCTACTCGAGGGGAATGCTGCAAGGGAGCCCCTCGCAGTACGCGCGGGCGATGGAAGAGGACATCGGCGCGAACCTCGATGCGCTGGAGAAGAAGATCGGTGAGGCCGCCGGCGCCCTGGGAAAGGCGTCGAAGCAGGACGCCCTGGCGCGCGCGGCGGAGAAGGCACGTGAGCTCGTCCGCGGGATGGAGTCGCTCGACGAGCGGATGCGTCAGCGCGCCGAGGGCCGAGGGGATAAAGGTCAGCAGCAAGGCCAACAAGGTCAGCAAGGCCAACAGGGCCAACAAGGTCAGCAGGGCCAACAGGGGCAGCAGGGCCAACAAGGCCAACAGGGGCAGCAGGGCCAGCAAGGTCAGCAGGGCCAACAAGGCCAGCAGGGGCAGCAGGGCCAGCAAGGACAGCAGGGGCAACAAGGCCAGCAGGGGCAGCAGGGGCAAGGCGGTCAGCAGGGTCAACAGGCTCAGGGATCGAACCGGCCTCCCCAACTGGGAGCGGGCGGTTACGGCGACGCGCGAAATTTCGGCCCGAACGTGGGTGGGCGATGGACTGGCGAGGACATCCGACAGTTCCGCCGCGAGTTCCGCGAGTGGCAGGGCGACGCTGAAGATCTGCGCCGGCAGCTCGAGGCGAGCGGGGTGAACCCGCGCGACCTCGACGCCGTCATGCGCGATCTCCGCACCCTCGACAGCGATCAGGTCTATGCCGATCCGGCGGGGCTGGAAAAGCTTAAGGCGGCAGCGCTCGAGCGGCTCAAGAAATTCGAGTTCGATTTGAGAAAGCGCGTCGATACGGATCACGACGCGCTGTCGCTGTCGGGTTCCGACGAAGTGCCGGCAGGGTTCCGTCAGGCGATCGAGGAGTACTACCGCTCGCTGTCAAACTCATTCTCAAAGAAGTCCAAGTAGGTCGCTCGCACTGAGACTGCAGATTTCAGATGGCAGATTGCAGATTCGTTGCTGAATTGACAATCAATCAGCATCTGAAATCTGCAGTCTGCAATTTTCGTCGAAGAAGAATCGGGTCGTAGCGCAGCCTGGTAGCGCACCTGCCTTGGGCGAAGACAAACCTTCTCCAACAGCTCTTTCGCGTTCGACGTTTTCCTAACGCTTATCAATTCGGGGCGCCCTCGAGGCCCGCGTTTAGACCGGCCGGTGCGCGACGGCACATAGAACCTCGGGGCAATAGGTGAGCCCTGCATGCGTGAGCTCATTCAACCGTGCCTCAACGCGAGACGTGCATCTGGCTCGTGCGATGGCCGACAAACCGGCGAGCCGCCGCGCCGCCATTCCGCATCCGATCTGCGCGGCCAGG
>QHWL01000160.1 GCA_003222555.1 Acidobacteriota bacterium
TTCCGGTGCGGCCGGCACAACCAGGCCTCAGCCGTTGCTAGTGGACCCTCGCAACATCTGAAGCGCCGCGGGATCGGCGCCGAGGCGGCGGATGGCGGCCTCCCACGACTGCTCGGGCGACGTGTTGAACATCAGGTCGCGATCGATATCGCTCGTCAACCAGGCGGATGCTTCGAGCTCCAGAGGTAGTTAAGATGACCTCTGATTCCGTGCTCTTCGAGCATGCATATTGACGTCGGCGCTACGCGGCCAGGTCTATTACCGGACGCCGCATTCTCCATGAGACATCAGAAAAGGGCATGCGAGGGGTCCTGAAGTAGGCTGGGCATTACGGCAGCCGCTCCACCCGCATGCTCGCGACGTCCAACCGATAGGCGGCGCGGCCAGGCGCGAGCGCGCGAAGCTCCGCGTTCCGAGGTCCGCGATCGTACACGACCCACCGTAGCGCCGACGCGAGGTCGGGCTCATTGCGGGTAAGAGCGAAGTGTGGACTGTGAGACGTAGGATAGCTGACAAACACGATCGCCTTCTTTGGCGGTAGCCTCGCCATCGCGGCGTCGGCGGCGCGGTGGAAGGCGTTTCGAAGATCGATCGCCGCATGCACGCGGAGCACGTCGTTCACGCCGAGTGGTAGTAGCAGGAGCGCGACCGCTAGCGACCCGTTGGCCGCCGAGGCTGGCCAGCCGACACTGGCTTGGGACCCGAGGCCGCTGAACTTGTGGACCACGCGGCCCAGCTCGCGTGCCGCGAGGAAATAGAAGATCGGCAGCACCTCCACGTAGTAGACCATCCACCCCGGCGGATGTGCGAACGTAAGATAAGCGAGCAACAGCAACGCGATCGTGACGATGCCGGCGCGCTCAACGCCGGTCGCGTGCAGGGCGGCGGCGAGGATGAGCACGCCAAGCGCGAGACGCCAGCCGTCAGCGCACCACACCAGGATCGCGATCAGCCGCTCGGCGAACGCCGACGGCAAGGACGCGAGGACGTAGCCCGCGTGCAGACCGCGAAACGACTCGCCCACAGCCGCGATCTCGGGCACCAGCGGGCGAAGGGGCGGCGCAAGATCAGCGCCGAAGCCTGGCTTGTCGAACGGGAAGTACACGCGGGAATAGCGCGGATACGGATCGAGGCGCCAATCGCCGAGCGTTTGCTGATTCCACAGCGGCCCGAGCGCGAGCATCGCGGCGCCCAGGACAACCGGCGCGGCAAGCGGCTTCCATGCTCTCGTTGCCATCACCCGCCGCAGGATGACGAAGGCCAACGGCAGCGCAAGCGCCGCCATCGTCAGGGGCCGCGTCTCGAATCCCCATCCGAGCGCGGCGGCGACGCAGAGAAGGTTAGCGCTCTTGCTTGAATCCAGCCAGCGGATCGTCGCCCACGCCGCGATCAGCCACATTGCCGTGCTCGTGGTCTCGGAGAAGTACGACGTCGACCACATCAAGGTCGCCCAGGCCGTCGTCCACAACCACCAGGTGAGCAGCGCGGTCCACTCGTTGGCCAGACGTCTCGCGAGCCAGAAGACGAGGGCCCCGGCGATGGCGGTCATCAGCGCGGGCATCAGTCCCGGCAGGCCCAGCCAGATCCCGGGGACGAGCGTCAGCGCGTGGGCCGGCGGATACTTCGCGAAGACCGCGGGCTCGATGAACACGTGCATTTGCTCGAAGAACGCCGCGATAGGGGGCGAGGGCGCGGTCCAGCGTCCGCTCGCGAAGATTTCCGCCTGCAGCAGATATGCGCGCTCATCGTGCACGATGCCAGGTTCGTGAAAGGATCCCCACACGATGCGGACCAAGAGCATCGTCGCGATCCCCGCGACGACCGGCGACCACGCGCCCGACAGAAATGTGGCGGCGCGCGAAGGATAGGTGGTCCAGTTCCGGCTCCAGCTCGCGATGACGATGATCCCGCCGAGGACCAGAACCGCGAAGAGCACCGTCAAGAACGATGGGACGGGAGGGCCTACCATTTCCCCTTCCGGCAGAGAACCATGTACTGCGCGCCAACAGGGAAGCGGGCGAGCCTGCCCTCGAGCCGCCGCAGCGCGGACAGCACGCGTGGAAAGAGGAAGAGGAAGTCCGTCCGCAGCACGTTAAATCCCGCACGGGTGAGCAGCTCACGGGCGAGCGGCGGCGACAGCAACTTCGCGTCGCGATCGAACGGAATGCGTCGCATGACGAGCCGCGTGCCGGGATTCCACGGGTTGTTCTCCCAGAAGCCGAAGTATCCACCCTCTGAGAGCGATCGATGCACGTAGCCGAGCGCATCCAAGCGCTGCCCGGGCTCGACGTGATGGAAGACACCGTTGCAGTACACGACCTCGAACTGTCCTGACGGCTCGAGGTCGCTCATGGTCTTGAACTGCAGCCGTGGGTCGGCGTGCATCCTTCGCGCGACGTCGAGGCTCTCGCGCGACGCGTCGACGCCGATGATCATCCGTGCGTGGAGCTGTTCGAGAAGCTCGGGGCTGGTGCCGCCGGTGCCGCACCCGTAGTCGAGGACGTGGGAAGGCTGCACGCCGAGGTCCGACAGCCGCGCGGCGAGCCATCGCACACGTTGGTGGGCGAAGTACTCCTTGGACTCGCCCGACAGCGAGAGCCCCAGGTTCAGCGCGCTGTCGTAGTTTCCGGCGTAGTCGTCGAACCTCGACTCCATTCAGCGCCGCCGCATGCTCAGCAAGCTCAGGAAAAAGCACGAGAGAATCGTTTGGTACCCGAGCACGGCCAGCGTCACGCCCGGCACGACCACCCTCATCGTCTCGGCGTAGTTCAGGCGGCCGAAATCGCGGACGCGCCACTCGTTGACAGCGGCGACGAGCATGACGCCGCCAAGAACGACGGTCGCCAATCCCAAGAGCAAGCCACGTTCGAGCGGGAGGATCCGCGCGAATCTGTCGACGCGTGGATCGGGCGGCAGCACCCCTTCCGTGATCGCGAACGTCTTCGCGATGAGCGCGAAGAGCATGCTCTGGCTTCCGCAGATGAGCGCGAGGCTCGCGAAGAGGAGCGTGTGCGCGTCGAAGGTCATGCGCCCGAGCGTCATTCCCGGCATGGCCACGGTAAAGCCGGCGATGCCCAACACGACGAGGGTCAGCCCCGGCATCAGGAAGAGCCGGCGCGGCGTGCACATCAGAAAGAAGCGCAGCGTGCGCCATCCGTCGCGGAACGTGTTCAGATGCGGCGAGTGACTCGTGCGGCCGTCCGGGTGCAGGGTAATAGGCACCTCGCCGATGCGCGCGCCCGAGAGGCTCGCCTTGATGATCATCTCGGTGGCGAACTCCATGCCGGTGCACCGTTGGTCGAGCTTCTGGTACAGCGTCTTGGTGAAGCCGCGCAGGCCGCAGTAGATGTCGTGGACGGGCGCGCGGAACCAGTGCCGCGCAATCCGCGAGAACATCGGGTTGCCGAGCCAGCGATGCAGGCGCGGCATGGCGCCGGGCAGCACGCGTCCGCCGCCCGACTCGAGCCGGCAACCCTGCACGAGGTCGTACCCCGCGCGGAGGCGTGCGACGAAGGTCGGCACCTCGCCGAAATCGTAGCTGTCGTCGGCGTCCCCCATGATGACGAACCGCCCCTGTGCGGCTTCGATCCCGCCCATCAAGGCGGCGCCGTACCCCCGATCGGCGACCTGCACGAGCCGCGCGCCTTCCTCTCTCGCGATCGCGGGCGAGTCGTCCGTGCTGCCGTTGTCAGCGACCACGACCTCGCCGGCGATTCCCGCATTTCTCATCGCGGCGAGCGCCTTCCGGATGCACGTCGCGAGCGTGTCCGCCTCGTTGAGGCAGGGCATCACGACCGTCACTTCAATCGGTGTCACTGGCCAAGCGCCATGTGGTCGGGAAGGGAACGGTTCATTTGAGCACGAGGTTGCTGAATGGCGGTTTCAACTTGGCGGAGTCGTGCGAAGCGTCGCTCTTGAATACTCTGTCTTCCACTGTGATGTGCGACGAGTTTGTCCACAGTCATACCTCGGATATCGGCTGATTTCGTTGGACACTTCAGACTGACCGCGTGAGCACGTGTCGCGCTTGGCTCGGTATTTCGGCCGGTCTCGCGGCTGTTGGGCCACGAGGGGATTCGTGCGCGTGCTGCGGGATCAGGGGTGACGAAAAAGGTGCTACAAACTTGCTAAAAAGGGAACCATTGGCAGGGTTTACGAATTGATATATTAATATTACTGATTGTAATGGAGCTCGGTCAGAAACTCCGGATGCTGCGTCATCTCGAAGGGCACCTGCGCGGGCGCGGCCGCGCCCTCACGCAGTCGGAAGTCGTCCACGCGATCAAGACGGAGCTGCACAAGAGCATCAGCCAGTCCTACCTGTCGCTCATCGAAAACGGGACGCGTCCGCACCTTTCGCACGCGTCGCGGCAGCTGCTCGCGAAATTCTTCAAGATTCATCCCGGCTATCTGGTGAGCGATCCGCCGGGATTTCGGACCGAGCTCAGTTGGGAAATGCAGCCGGTCGAAAGCGCGCTGGATCGGTGGCTGCTCGACGGTGCCGCGCGGCTGGGACACGATCGGGCCCTCAGCGCGGCGCTCGATCGCTTAGCCGCTCATGCCGATTCGCGGGGTTGTCTCGTGCTGCTCGGCGAGATGCTGGCGATGCCGGGGCTCGTCGATCGTCTGTCGGACACGTTGATGCCGAAGGAGCGAACATGAACTGGCCTGCGATCTTTCTCGGCTGCTTTGTGGTCGGCTTCCTGCTGAGCGCTCTGGCGTTCGCCCTGAGCGCCATCGCGCTGCACTTCCACGTGCACGTGCCGTTCGTGCACCACCTTCACCTTCCGCACGCTCACGCGGGTCACATCGGCCCCGCCGCGCAGGCCGGCGTCTCGCCGATCAACTTCGCCACGATCATGGCGTTTCTCGCGTGGTTCGGCGGCACGGGCTATCTGCTCACCTCCCGGTTCCGCTGGCTGGCGCTCCCGGCGCTGACGATGGCGACGCTCGGCGGCGGCATCGGCGCCTTCGTCGTGTTCTGGGTGATGGCTCACGTGCTATGGTCGCCGGACGAAAACATGCAGAGCGCGGACTATCGGATGGTCGGCGTTCTGGGACGTGTCGGCCACGCGATTCGTGACGGCGGGACGGGCGAGCTGATCTACGCGCACAGGGGCGCGCGGCATTCCTGCGGCGCCCGCAGCGCCGACGGCCGAGCGATCGAACATGGGGTGGAGGTGGTCGTGACGGCGTACGACCGCGGCATCGCGTATGTGCGGCGCTGGGACGAGCTCGCGGCCGACAAATCCTGAAAGGAGAGTTGACTATGAGGCTCGACTCGCTGGGCATCGAATTTTGGGTAATCGTCGGCCTGATGGTGCTGGTCGTGGCGCTGCTCAGCTCGTTCATGGCGTCGTTGTACCGCAAAGCGGGCCCGCACGAAGCGCTCATCGTGTACGGCTTCCGCGGCACGCGGATCGTGAAGGGACACGGAACGGTGATCTTCCCGATGGTCGAAATGTCCCATCAACTGTCGCTGGAGCTGATGTCGTTCGACGTCGCGCCCACGCAGGACCTCTACACGAAGCAGGGCGTCGCAGTGACGGTCGAAGCCGTCGCGCAGATCAAGGTGAAGTCCGATCTCGAATCCATTCAGACGGCCGCGGAGCAGTTCCTCACCAAATCGCTCGAACAGCGCGAGAGCCTCATCCGTCTCGTGATGGAAGGCCACCTGCGGGGCATCATCGGCCAGCTTACCGTCGAACAGATCGTCAAAGAGCCGGAGATGGTCGGTGAACGCATGCGGTCCACCTGCGCGGAGGACATGACCAAGATGGGCCTCGAGGTGGTGTCGTTCACCATCAAGGAAGTTCGCGACAAGAACGAGTACATCGTCAACATGGGACGCCCCGACGTCGCGCGGATCAAGCGCGACGCCGACGTTGCGTCCGCCGAAGCCGATCGCGACACCGCGATCAAGCGCGCCGAAGCGATGCGCGCGTCCGCCATCGCCAAGGCACAGGCCGATCAGGAGCGGGTGCTGGCGGAGACCCTGTCGCAGGCCAAGCAGGCCGAGGCGCAGCGCGATCTCGACATCAAGAAAGCGAACTACCTCGAGATCGTCAAGAAGCAGCAGGCCCAGGCGGACAAGGCCTACGAGATCCAAACCAACGTCATGCAGCAGCAGGTCGTCGCCGAGGCGGTGCGCATCGAGCAAATCGAACGCGAGCAGCAGATCAAGGTGCAGGACGCCGAGATTCAGCGGCGCGAGAAGGAATTGATCGCCACGGTGCTGAAGCAGGCCGAAGTGGAACGGCAGCGCATCGCCGTACTCGCCGACGCGGAGAAAGGGCGGCTCACGGCCGAGGCTGAAGGCCACGCGGCCGCAACGCGTACACAGGGTGAAGCGGAAGCCGAGATCATCTTCAAGAAGGGCGACGCCGAGGCGCGCGCCATGAACGTGAAAGCCGAGGCGTTCCAGGAATACAACCAGGCCGCCGTCATTGACAAGCTGCTCACGGGGTTGCCGGATATCGTCCGGGCGCTCGCGGCGCCGTTGTCCAGCGTCGAC
>QHWL01000161.1 GCA_003222555.1 Acidobacteriota bacterium
ATGTGCGTAATACGGTCGGCCATCCCGGCCTTCTTCACAGCCGCAATCGAGTCGCCGCCGCCGACGATCGTCGTGCCGTTGACCGCGGCGACCGCGCGCGCCACCTCATTGGAGCCGATCGCGAAGGCCTCGATCTCGAAAACGCCCATCGGCCCGTTCCACACGACGGTCCGGGCATCCTTGATCTTCGCTTCGTAAAGCTGGATCGTGGCCGGCCCGATGTCGACGCCGAATCGGTCGCCGATACGCGCGTCCCCGATCTCCAGAATCTCGTGCGCCGCCCCGGCCTCGACGCGATCGGCGACGACATGATCGCGCGGCAGCTCGAACCCGACGTGGCGCTCCGCCGCGAGGCGTTCGAGCTTCCGGGCCGCCTCGAGCTTGTCGTCCTCGACCAGAGAACGGCCAATTGGCACTCCGCGCGATTTCAGAAACGTGTACGCCATTGCGCCGCCGATGAGCAGCCGATCGACTTTGCCGAGGAGCGTTTCGATGACCTCGAGCTTGTCGGACACCTTGGCGCCGCCGAGGATTGCCACAAACGGCCGCTCCGGCGCCTCCAGCGCATGCCCGAGATAGCGCAGTTCCCGCTCCATGAGCAGCCCTGCCGCCGCGCGCGGCACATGACGCGTGATCGCTTCGACCGACGCGTGTGCCCGATGCGCCGCGCCGAACGCGTCGTCGACGTAGAGATCGGCCAGCGACGCGAGCGCTTTGGCGAATGCCGGGTCGTTGCTCTCTTCTTCCGGATGGAAACGCAGGTTCTCGAGGAGTACGACACCGCCGCCCGAAGCGTGCACGCGGTCCACGGCGTGCTTCACGGCGTCGCCGACGCAGTCCTCGACAAAAGCGACCGGCCGTTCAAGGAGCTCCGACAGCCGAGTCGCGACGGGCCGCAAGGTCAATTCCGGCTTCACTTTCCCTTTCGGACGCCCCAGGTGACTCGCGAGGACGACGGTCGCGCCGCACTCGAGCGCGTACGCGATCGTCGGCAGCGCCGCACGGATGCGCGTGTCGTCGCCGATCACTCCCCCTTTCACCGGCACGTTGAAGTCGACGCGGATGAAAACGCGCTTGCCCTTGAGGTCGAGATCTCTGATCGAGAGCTTGGCCATCTTCAAGCAGGTCTGAGGACCTGTGCCACAGCCGTATCCGCCGCAGCGTGAGGCGGGTCCTCCCTAGAGGCCCTTCTTCGCCAGCAGCCGCAGCAGGTCGACGCACCGGTTCGAATACCCCCACTCGTTGTCGTACCACGAGAGGATCTTCAGGAAGTCGCCGTCCATTACTTTCGTGTAAGGGGCGTCGACGATCGAGGAATACGGGTTCCCCTTGAAGTCGATCGACACGAGTTCTTCCTTCGACACGACAAGAATGCCCTTGAGCGCGCCGTCGGCGGCCTGGTGGAGGGCCGCATTCACTTCTTCGCCAGTGGTCTTCTTGTCGAGGACGGCCGCCAGGTCGACGAGCGACACGTTAGGCGTCGGCACTCGCACCGAGATGCCGTCCAGCTTGCCTTTGAGCTCGGGGAGCACCTCGCCGACCGCGACGGCGGCCCCTGTGGTCGTCGGGATCATCGAAAGCGCGGCAGCCCGCGCGCGTCGCAGATCTTTGTGCGGAAGATCGAGCAGCTGCTGGTCGTTGGTGTACGAGTGGATCGTCGTCATCCAGCCCTTCTTGATGCCGAATCGCTGATGGACGACTTTCGCGACCGGCGCCAAACAGTTCGTCGTGCACGAGGCGTTGGAAATGATCTGGTGCTTCGCCGGGTCGTACTTCTCCTCGTTGACCCCCAGGACGATTGTGATGTCGGGGCCTTTGGCCGGCGCGGTGATGACGACTTTCTTGGCGCCGGCGCCCACATGCTTGGCCGCGTCGTCCCGATTGGCGAACAGGCCGGTCGACTCGAACACCACGTCGACGCCGAGCGCTTTCCAGGGCAATTGCGCCGGATCGCGCATCGACAGCACCTTGAACTCGTCGCCGTCGACCGAAATCGTGTCGCTCTTTGCCTCGATGCGGGCGTGGAGGTTGCCCAGCACCGAGTCGTACTTCAACAAATGCGCGAGGGTCGCGGCGTTGGTCAGGTCGTTGACCGCCACGAAATCGATGTTCTTGTCGCCGAGCGCGGCTCGCATGATATTCCGGCCGATCCGGCCGAACCCGTTGATGCCGACCCTCACGGGCATGCTCTCCTCCAGATTCATCCCGAACGATCAAGGGCAAACGCCCATTTTAATGAACACCCTTGCAGAGGGTCAAACCGTGCGGCTATACTTCGATGTCCCTAAACGCCAGTCCGGGCGGCACTTACCCTCGGCATGTACCTCACTTACAGCCTGCTCACGCTGGTCGTCTTCATCGTGGTTTCGCCCTACTTTGTGTACCAGGCGATTCGCTACAAGAAGTACGTCGGCAGCCTGCGAGAGCGGCTCGGATATCTGCCGATCTCGTTCAACGTGGACGGCGAAGAATCGCTCTGGATTCACGCCGTGTCGGTTGGGGAGGCGCTGACGGCCCGCGCGCTGGCGGCCGATTTGAAAGCGCGTTACCCTCGCCTCCGGCTCTTCCTCTCGACGACGACGATTGCGGGCCAGCAGGTGGCCCGGCGCAGCCTGCAGCACGTCGACGCCGTCTTCTATTTTCCGTTCGACTGGGCGTTCATCGTCCGCCGCACGTTGAGTCTGGTGAAACCTCGCGTCTTCATCATGATGGAAACCGAGATCTGGCCCAACCTCCTGCGCGTCTGCAGAAAACGGGGCGTGAAAACCGTGGTCATCAACGGGCGGATTTCTTCGCGCTCGTATCCGCGTTACCGCCTCATCCGCCCGTTCTTCCGGCGCGTGCTCGCCGATGTCGATCGCTTCTGTATGCAGAGCGAAGAGTCGGCTCGCCGCCTGATCGATCTAGGCGCCGATCCCTCGCGCGTGAGCGTGACCGGCAGCCTCAAGTTCGACTCGCTCGGGCTGCCGACGGCCTCGCACGGCAAGCCTCGCGAGCGCGTGCTGCGTTTTTTCCGGATCTCGCCCCATCGCACCGTGATCGTCGCAGGCAGCACCTTCCGCGGAGAAGAGGCGGCGGTGCTCCGCGCGTTCGCGCGGGTGAAGTCGACGATGCCTGGTGCCCTCGCGGTGCTGGCGCCCCGCCAGCCAGAGCGGTTCGGGGAAGTGGAGCGTCTGGCGCGCGACGCCGGGTTCGCGACAACGCGGCGATCGGAGCTGCCGATCGACGCCGAGCCGCGCGCCGACGTCGTCGTGCTCGACTCGATCGGCGAGCTGGCGCAGCTTTACCAGCTTGCCACCGCCGTATTTGTCGGCGGCAGCCTCGTCGACCAGGGAGGCCACAACATCCTCGAGCCGGCCATTTTCGGCAAGCCGGTCGTGTTCGGGCCCAACATGCAGAACTTCAAGGAAATCGCCGACACGTTCTTGGTAAACGACGCCGCCGTGCAGGTCCACTCGGACCGCGAGCTCGAAGAGGCGCTGCTCGTCCTCGTCACCGACCCGGTGCGTCGGGCGCGGCTCGGCGCGGCGGCTCGGGCGCTCGTCGAAGCCAATCGCGGCGCGAAAGACAAGACGCTCGCGGTCATTGCCGATCTCGAGCCGCCGGCCGGATCGGGCGCCGTCGTCCGTCCCTTCCGGCTGGTGCATTGATCCGGCCGCTCAGCTCGATCTACAGCGCTGCGGCCGCGTGGCGGCGCCGGCGGTACACCCGCCACCCAGAGCGCCGGCGACGGCTGGCGCGCCCGGTGATCAGCGTGGGCAACCTCCGCGTGGGCGGGACCGGCAAGACGCCCGTGGTCGAGTACATCGCGCGGCTGCTTCTCGAAAACGGCGAGCGGCCGGCCATCCTGATACGCGGGTACGCGCGACAGATGCCGGCTGACGGCGCGACGGTGGTGGCGGACGGGACGGCCATTTGTGTTGGCGTCGATGCGGCTGGCGATGAGGCGTTGATGCTGGCGCGCGCTGTGAGGGGCGCCATCGTCGTGGTCGGCGCGAACCGGTATCTTTCCGGACGTCTTGCCGAGCGGCAGCTCGGCGCCACCGTCCACATCCTGGACGACGGGTTTCAGCATCTCGAGCTGGCGCGCGAGGTCGATTTGCTTCTCGTCAGTGAAGAAGACCTCGGCGATCGGCCGCTGCCCGCCGGCCGGCTGCGCGAATCGGTCGCGGCGGCCTCGGCCGCCGACGCCGCCATTGTCGACGCGGGCTACTTGTCCGCGGCAGAGCGCGTCGGCCGTGCGCTCGGGCTGCAGACGGTCTTTTTCGTGACGCGCGTGCTCGGTCCCCCGCGCATGGTCGCGAATCACGATACGGTCGTCGTACCGTCGGGGGCCGCCGTCTTCGCGGTGGCGGGCGTCGCACGCCCCGAACGTTTTTTCGCCGACATCGAAGCCGCCGGATGGCGGGTGGTCGGCACCATGCCGTTTGGCGACCATTACCGGTTCGGCGCGCGCGACATACGGCGGATTACGGCTGCGGCGAAATCCACGGCCGCGGCGATCGTGTTGACGACCGACAAAGACGCCGTTCGTCTGGCCGAGTGCGATCTGGGTGATCTGCTGATCGCGTCGGTGCCGTTGACCGCCACCGTCGAACCCGCCGACCTGTTCCGCGACTGGCTGCTCGATCGCATCCGCGAACCCAGTATCCTGAACCTTGAACCCTGAACCTCTCGCGTGAGACACAAGCTCGAATACGTCATCGTCAAAGCGCTGATCGCGGCGGTGCGCGTGATGCCGGAGCCGCTCGTCCGGGGCTGCGGGGGCGCGCTCGGCCTGGCCTTCTACACGTTCGACCGGGCGCACCGGCGCATCGCGAAGAACAACCTCGCCGAGGCGTTTCCAGGAGCGTCGCGCGATTGCCCGCGGCGCGTTCGCGCATTTCGGGCGCCTGCTGTTCGAGATTCTGAAGTTCAGCACTCTCTCACCCGAGGCGATGCTCGCGTGCGTGGAGTTCGACGGCGAGGACCGGGCGCGACTAGCGTACGCGCACGGAAGGGGCGTGCTCTTCTTCACCGGCCACTTCGGCTTCTGGGAGCTGCACGCCATCGTCCACGCCCTGCGGATCGAGCCGATCGGCGTGCTCGCCCGAGCGCTCGACAACCCCGATCTCAACGCGCTCCTCGAGCAGATTCGCCAGCGCACCGGTAACACCGTCATCTACCGGCAAGGCACAATTCGGCGAGTGATGCGGATGCTCCAGGGGCGACTGGGCGTCGCCGTGCTCATCGACCAGCACATTCTGACCCGCGACGCGATCTATGTGGATTTCTTCGAGCGGCCGGCGGCGACGACCTCTGCCGTCGCCGCGCTCGCACTCCGGACCGGCGCGCCGGTCGTGCCGGTGTTCGCGCTGCCGATCGGCGGCGGACGGTATCGTATGATCTACGAGCATCCGATCGAGCCACCGCCGAGCGACGCGAAGGATGCGGTCCGCGAGTTCACGCAGCGGTGCACCGACGTGCTCGAGATGTACGTCCGTCGCCACCCCGATCTCTGGCTGTGGATGCACCGCCGCTGGCGAGACGCCGGGCCTTCGACCGACGCGGTACCAGGCATGTTCCCTTCCGCAGAACACGACATCGAAGAGCAGGCATGAATCGCCTCGTCATTCTCGCGCCGAACTGGCTCGGCGACGCCGTCATGGCGCTCCCCGCGATAGCGGACGTGCGCCGCGCGGCGCCCGGCTTGTCGATCGCGGTCGCGGCGCGGCCTTCAATCGCGGCGCTCTTCGGGATGGTGGGCGACGTGAACGAGGTCATCACCCTCGAACCCCCGCAACCAAACCGTGACGTCGCGGCGTGGCGGAATCCGGGTGCCGAGCTGCGGGACAGGCAATTCGAGGCGGCGCTGCTGCTGCCGAATTCGTTTCAGGTCGCGCTGATGGTCGCGCGCGCGGGTATTCGCGAACGGTGGGGGTATCGCACTCAGTGGCGCGGTCCGCTGCTGACGCGCGGGGTCGATCGCGCGCCGTCGGGCCTGCATCAGGTGGAGTACTACCAGCAGCTTGTTCATGCGCTCGGCTTTCCCAACGGACCGATCGCGCCGCGGCTCGACCTGTCGCCCGAGCGACGCGATGCCGGTCGGCGAACCCTCAGCGAGGCCGGATGGAACCGGCGGGCGCCGCTCGTCGCGCTGGCGCCTGGCGCCGCCTACGGCGGTGCCAAGCGGTGGCCGGCGGCATCGTTTGCCGGGCTCGCGCGGGCCCTCGTAAGCGGCGGGGTCGCCGTGGTCATCGTCGGCAGGGCCGCCGACGCGCCAGCGGGGGAGGAGATCGCCGCCGCGCTTGGCGCGGGAGCGTCCGTGTTCAATCTGATCGGCCGGACCGATCTACCGGCGCTGGCCGGCGTGCTCGCGAACTGTCGCGCGCTTGTGGGGAACGATTCCGGAGCGACGCATCTTGGGGCTGCGCTGGGCGTGAGCGTCACCGCGGTGTTCGGTCCGACCGACGAACTAGTGAGCGCGCCTCGCGGGGAGGTCCGCCTGAAGGAGCCGGATCGCGTTGCCCCGCATGCTGTTCTGACTCACCCGATGTGGTGCCGGCCGTGCATGCTGCGAGAGTGCCCCCTCGATCACGGCTGCATGCTGGGAATTGGCGTCGACGAGGTGTTTGCTGCGGCGCGGCGGACATTGTGAGCATTCCAGGCGGCGGAAGGCAGGGCGCGCGCGACGCCGTATTCCTCGACCGCGATGGTACGATTATCGAGGAGGTCGGATACCTCGATCGTGTCGAGCGCGTCGCCTTCTATCCCTGGACCATCGACGCGGTGCGCGCGCTCAACCGGGCCGGTCTGCGCGTGGTGATGGTGACCAACCAGTCGGGCGTCGCGCGTGGATTCTTTTCCGAGGCTATTGTCGAAGAGGTCCACCGCCACATCGCTTCGATGCTCGAGGCGGGTGGCGCCCGCATCGACGCGTATTACTATTGTCCGCACCATCCCGACGGCAAGGTCCAGCAGTACGCTCAGCGCTGCGAGTGCCGGAAGCCCGGCCGCGGTCTGGTCGATCGCGCTCAGCGCGAGCTCGGCATCGATCCCTCGCGCTCGTTCGTGGTTGGCGACCGGTGGCTCGATGTCGCGCTGGCGCGGACGGTCGGCGCGCAGGGCGTCCTGGTGCGAACCGGATATGGGCGGTCCGAGGAGGCGCGGCCGCCGCAAGGGTTGGTCGCAGACGCGGTCGCGGACAACCTGATCGAGGCGGTTGGCTGGATCCTGCGGCGCGTTCGACTGACAAAATGCGACGTTTGAACCTAGAGCTCGCAGAGCACGCTGAGAAATCCTTAGGTATCTCTTCTCTGCGGCCTCGGCGGTCTCTGCGTTGAACGTGAATTGTTCACAGTCTCTTTGAAACCCGACACTGTCGAGAGCCGAATGCTGATTGGCCGATCGCTCCACCCATCGCCCGGCGAAGCCGAACGAAAAGAGCGTCTTCTCGGGCTCATCGACGGCTTTGCCAGCCGTCGAGTGCTCGTCGTCGGCGACGTCATCGCCGACGAGTTCATTTACGGCGAGGTCGCTCGCGTGTCGCGCGAGGCGCCCGTGCTCATCCTGAAGTACGACGCAACCGAAATGGTCGCGGGGGGCGCCGGTAACGCCGCCAACAACGTGGCTGCGCTCGGCGGTCGCGCGCTGCTCGCGGGAATCGTCGGAGCCGACCCGGAGGGCCGGCGGCTGCTGTCCAGCTTTCGGCACGGCGTGGACCGGAGCTCGATTGTCCGAGCGCGCCACTACCGTACGCCCGTCAAAACACGGATTCTGGCAGGTGGCGTTCACTCGGCGAAGCAGCAGGTTGTTCGCATCGACCGTGAAGCGGGGTGGCCGCTCTCGGACGCGGTGAGCGGCGCGTTCGCGAGCGCGCTCGGACAATCGAGCTCCGGTCCACGCCGTGCCGAAAGCTGGACAGCAGCCGCCGGCCCTCCGGGTCGGCTCCGACGATTCCCGCTACCGGCTGCTCCATTATCACGGCCTGACGACGTGCACGCCGAACGAGTCGGAAGTGGAACAGGTGCTCGGCTTCCGTATCGAGGACGATTCGGAGGCGCTCGAGCGGGCGGGCCGGCTGCTGCTGCGGCGAACCGGCATGCAGGCCGTCCTCATCACCCGCGGCAGTCGCGGGATGGCGCTTTTTCAGCGCAAGCAGATCACCGTTCATATTCCGATCTTCGGCTCCGACGAGGTGGCCGACGTGACCGGGGCAGGGGACACCGTGATCGCTGCCTTCGGAGTGGCGCTCGCCGCGGGTGCGTCGTTTTACGAGGCCGCGCGGCTGGCCAACTACGCCGGCGGTCTCGTCGTGATGAAGAGAGGGACCGCCACGGTTTCCGCAACGGAGCTGAGCCACGCGGTTGCGAGCGATCACGACACGTCCGTCGAGAACTGGTCTCGGGAAGGGGCCGCCCAAGACCGTGGACGCTGACCTTAGACTGAGCGGACAGTCGGTCGATGAGCGCCGGGCAGCCGATGGCTGCGAGGCACAGGTCGTGACAGCCTTGAGCCCGAGCGAGCGCGAAGGCGCGAGTGAGAGCGCCCCGGGGTGGGGCCCCGGGCGCCGTGAAGGATAAGGGCCCCGCGAAAAAAATGATCGTTTCCGAATCCGAGCTCGTCGATGCGGTCGCGCGCGATCGCGCCGCCGGGAAGACCATCGCCTTTGCAAATGGCTGTTTCGATCTGCTCCACGTCGGCCACGTCCGTTACCTGAACGGCGCGGCGGCCGAAGGCGACCGCCTCATCGTGGCGGTCAACGACGATCGGTCCGTGTCGGCGCTGAAGGGGCCCGGACGCCCGATTCTCGGCGCAGCCGATCGCGCCGAGCTCGTCGCCGCGCTGCGCGGCGTCGATTACGTGATCGTCTTCGGCGACGCGACCGCCGGGCGGCTCTTGAGGCTGCTCGAACCCGACGTGCACTGCAAAGGCACCGATTACGCCGTCGACACCGTTCCTGAGCGGGCTGTCGTGCAGGCATACGGCGGGCGTACTGCAATCGTGGGCGACTCCAAGAGCCATTCCACCCGCGATCTCCTCGCACGGCTGGCGCGTGGTTGACCTGCACCACGTGAACCGCGTCCTCATCGTCCGCCTTGGCGCGCTCGGCGACATCGTGCACGCCATTCCGGTGGCGGCGGCCCTGCGGCGCGCTTTTCCAGACGCGCAGATCGACTGGCTCGTCAGCACGAAGCACCGCGAGATCCTCGATCTCGTGCCGGTGATTGATCGCCGGCTCGCGATCGACGACCGCGCCGGCGCGGGCGCCGTAACGCGGATGCTTGCGGGCATCCGCGAAGTGCGGCGTGCCCGGTACGACGTTGCGCTGGACCTGCAGGGGCTGCTCAAGTCTGCCGTTCTGGCGCGCAGCGCCGGCGCCCGGCGCGTGATCGGCTTCTCATCGCGGTATGTCCGCGAACCTCTGGCGAGGGCGTTTTACACCGAGGCGCACGATCCGATCGGTGTCGCGCACATCGTGCGTCAGAACCTCGCGCTGCTCGAGCGGATCGGGCTGACGGTGATTGCGCCGGAGTTTCCCATCGAGCAGGTGGATTCGGCCGTCGCGCGGCAGGTGCGAGAAAGAGCTGGCGGCTGCTACGCGCTGTTGAACCCGGGGGCGGCGTGGCCCAACAAGCGATGGCCTCCCTCGCGCTTTGCCGCCGTCGCCGCGTCGCTCGCCAGCCGACATGGCGTCGCGTCGGTTGTGCTGTGGGGGCCGGGAGAACAGTCGCTGGCCGAAGAAGTCGTCGCGGCGTCTGGCGGCGCCGCCATGCTCTCGCCGCCGACGTCGATCGCCGATGTGGTCGCGCTCGCACGCGCGGCTGCGTTGATGGTTTCGGGCGACACCGGTCCTACGCATGTCGCCGCGGCTGTGGGTACGCCGATCGTCGGCCTTTACGGTCCCACGCACCCATCACGCAACGGGCCGTGGTCGTCCCACGATGTAACCGTGTCACGCGACGCGATCTGCCAGTGCCATCATTTGAGGCGGTGCAGGCTCGAGCGGATGTGTTTACTGGATATCGAGGTGGATGAAGTGTTGAGCGCGGTCGAGCGCCGCCTTGCCTCGGAGCGCAGTCGTGTCTGAGCCGGGCGTCTCGGAAATGGTTCTGGGCTTGATCGCGCGGTTCCGCGTGACGATCGGGTTCACATGCGCCGTGTTCGTGCTCTGGCTGGCCGAGCCGACAGGGGCGAGCCTTGCCGTCGGAACCTCGATCGCGGTGCTGGGTGAGCTGCTCCGTATCTGGGGCGCCGGTCACCTCAACAAGTCGCGCGAAGTGACTTCGTCAGGACCGTACCGCTGGCTCGCGCATCCGCTGTACGCCGGGTCGTTGGTGATCGGTGTGGGTCTCGCCGTTGCCTCCGACAGCATCGTGGTGACGGTGATCGTTGCGGTGTATCTCGCGGTCACGCTGGTGGCCGCAATCAAGAGCGAGGAAGCATTCCTGCGCCGCGTGTTCGGCGTTCATTACGACCGGTACCGTGATGCGGGCATCGTCGATACCCACCGCCGCTTCAGCCTGGCGCGCGCGTTTGCCAACCGCGAGCATCGAGCGGTCATCGGCCTCGTGCTCGCCGTTTTGCTGCTGGCGTGGAAGGCACGTATAATGGGACGTTTTGGCGGACAGCCGGAACGCGTGTC
>QHWL01000162.1:0-7527 GCA_003222555.1 Acidobacteriota bacterium
GGGCTACGCCCCTGTACTCACCGAGCTGAAGCTCGCGGGTAACTTCCTGTCGCCTGACCTCACGTCGGCGGCGTCGGTGGCCAAGAGCGGGTTCACGGTGACGATGGCGGCTGGCGCCGGCAACACCGCGATTCCGGCACCTCCGGCCGGCTGCGTAGCCCCGGGCAGCAACTACTACGCATCGGCCATTCCCCTGACGCTCAACTCCACGGGCACCCGATCGTTCTCGACCAACGCGCAGGGCACTATTTTCTACAACAACACCGCCGTGGCGCCGCTCGAGGCGATTTTCACCACGACCGGCACGCCGATTCAGTAACGACTCAGGGGACTCCCGACCCCCCACTTGACGGCACTGCCGCCAACCGGTTACAAACGTGACGTAACGTCTGTCTGTGAGTCCGATAGCTCGAAAGCTCGCGTTTGTCCTGGCCATTGGCGGCCTCGTGGTTTCTGTCGACGCCGCCTATCTGCATTACCGCCTGTTGTTCGATCCCCTCTACACGAGCTTTTGCGATATCAGCGCGACGGTAAGTTGCACGCAGGTGTATGCGAGCCGGTTCGGCACCGCTTTCGGCGTGCCCGTCTCGGTCTTTGGCGCCATCTGGTTCACTGGCGCGCTGCTCCTACTGGTCGGCGGCGAGTTCGGGGCTCGGGCCTTGCGCGACAACGTTCCCGGCTATCTGTTCGCGCTGTCGACGGTCGCCCTCGGCGTCGTGCTGTACCTGGGCTACGCGTCTTTCTTCATTTTGAAGACTCTCTGCCCGCTCTGTCTGATGACGTATGCCGCGGTCATCGGACTGTACGTAATTTCCGGCGCGGCCATGACCTTTCCTATGACTACGCTCCCCCGTCGCGCCGCCTCCGATATCCGTGCCTGGATCGCCAGCCCAGTCGCCATCGCGCTCACCGTATTGTTCTTTGCGGGCGCCGGCTCGGCGATCGCGTTCTTCCCGCGCGGGGGCGGCGGCACCGCCGAGGCCGGCCCGGCGCCAAGCCAGGAGCAACGTTCCGAGCTCGAGCGGTTCCTGGCGAGCGCGCCACGCGTGTCCGGCGTGCGGCCACTCGTACCTCACGTACAAGCCGATCCTCGCGAAATACGAGGCGGAGCATCCCGGCGCCGTGCGTGTCGTGCTGAAAGACTACCCGCTCAACTCGCAGTGCAACCTCGACCTCACCACGCCAATGCATCCAGCCGCCTGCGAGGCGGCGGTCGCCGTCCGTCTGGCGAAAGCGCATAACCGCGAGGAGGCGATGGAGGAGTGGCTGTACACCCATCAGCCGTCGCTGACCCCTGCGGCGGTGCGACAGGCCGCGCGCGAAATCGGACAAGTCACCGATTTCGACACGAAGTACGCCTCGACGCTGGAGCTCGTCAAAGGGGACATTGCACTCGGACACCAGCTCCAGGTGCGGTCGACGCCGACGTTTTTCATCAACGGCGTGAAAGTGGAAGGCGAATGGGCGCCGCAGTACTTCGACCAGGCGATTGCCTACGAGCTGCAGCGCGCGGCCACCAAGTAAAGACACGCGTTAAATGCAACCACGAGGCCTCGAAAACACGAAGAAACCAAATGGTGTTCTTTTTCGTGCCTTGTTTTCGTGGTCGCATTCCCGCTGGTGACCGTGGCGTTCGCGATTGAGACCGTCGACCTGACCAAAGACTATTCGGTCGGATTCTGGCGCAAGCGGCCGCGCCGCGCGCTCGATCGCCTCTCGTTGCAGGTCGAGCGCGGCGAGGTCTTCGGCTTTCTCGGCCCCAACGGCGCCGGCAAGACCACGACGCTCAAGCTGCTGCTGCAGCTCGTGTTTCCGACCGCCGGGCGCGCCCAGCTGCTCGGCTGTCCCCTTGGCGATCCGGCGGCGAAGCGCCGGCTGGGCTACCTGCCGGAGCAGCCCTACTTCTACGACTACCTTTCCGCCGAGGAGCTGATGGATTACTTCGGCGGCCTGTTCGGACTCGGTCTCTCCGAGCGGCGCCGCCGCACCAATGCGCTTCTCGATGAAGTCGGCATCGGCGCCGAGCGCCGGCTGCAGCTGCGCAAGTTCTCCAAAGGCATGCTGCAGCGCGTCGGCATCGCGCAGGCGCTTTTGAACGAGCCGGAGCTCGTCATCCTCGACGAGCCGATGTCGGGCCTCGATCCGCTGGGACGCCGGGACGTCCGCGGGCTGATTCTCCGCCTTCGCGATCGAGGGTGTACAGTGTTTTTCAGCTCGCACGTCCTGAGCGATGCCGAGACATTGTGCAGCAAGGTCGCGATCCTCGCCAAAGGCTGCCTCGTTGCGAGCGGGCGGCTGAGCGATATGCTCGCGTTGCAGGTGCGAGGCTGGGAACTCGTCGTGGCCGACACGCCCGATGCCCTGGTCGCCGCGCTCGGAACGCGCGCGACACGGGTGGTCCGGATTGGCGAAGGCCGATTTTCGCTGGAGCTTCCGCTCGGTGCCCCGCCCGAGCGGATGGTCGCCGAGCTGGCCGCCGCCGGCGCCAAGCTCGTGTCGCTCACTCCTCTTCACGAGACGCTCGAGGATTTCTTCGTCCAGCGGGTGGGGGAGGGGACGTGACCTCGCTCGGCTGGATCGCGGTCAACGGCTTCCGCGAGTCGGTCCGCGACAAAGTGCTCTACAACCTGGTTGCGTTCGCCATTTTGTTGATGGGCGCGTCGTTGGTCCTCGGTCAGCTGACGGCCGGGCAGGACCTGAAGATTATCAAGGACCTCGGACTGTCGGCCATGTCCATTTTCGGGCTCTTCATCGCCGTATTCATTGGGATCGGACTGGTGTTCAAGGAAGTCGAGCGGCGGAGCATCTACAATCTCCTGTCCAAGCCGATTCGCCGGCACGAAGTCGTCGTTGGCAAGTACGCCGGCTTGGTGCTGACGCTCACCGTCAACATCGTCATCATGACGGTGGCGCTGTACGCCGTTCTTGCCTACGTGGCGTGGGGCGAAAACGAATTCGCGCGGCAGGCTCGAGAGACCCCGGCGCTCGACCCGGCGCTGCTGAAGGCGATTGCGCTGCTCCTCGTGCAATTGATGGTCGTCACCGCGATAGCGCTCTTTTTTTCGACGTTCTCGACGCCGATTCTGTCCGCGGCGCTCACCTTCGGCGTGTACGTTGCGGGTTACTTCAGCGCCGATCTTCGCAACATCGATCAAGTCGTCGACTCGCGATTGACGCAGACGCTCGCACGAGGGTTGTATTACACGCTGCCGAACCTGGCGCCCTTCGACGTCGCGTCGCAGGCGGTGCACGGACTGCCGATCACCGCAGGATACATGGCGGTCACGATCGCCTACGCCATCGTGTACATCGCCATCCTGCTCGTGGCCGGCTCCGCCGTCTTTTCCCGGCGCGAGTTCAAGTGAGCAACCCGAAAAGCTCTACCACGGAGGACACTGGATGCTTTCCAGGTTGAACGGAGGAACACGGAAAACTAGTGGGGGCCGTGACCTCCGTTCGACCTCCGTGTCCTCAGTGGTAGTGCTCTTATCGTTGACCGTACTGTTCGCGGCGGCGATCGGGCTGCAGGTGGTGCGCGACACCCGTTATCCGCTGCCGGCGACGACTGAAGAGTCGCTGTACCTGACGCGGCAGGCGGCCAACCGCATCGCCTTCTCGTTCCGGCCTCTTGGGGCCGATCTGTATTGGATCCGCGCGATTCAGTACTACGGCAGTCGCAAACGCGAAATTGATGCGGCCTCGCTGGCCGGGGCGAAAACGGCGGCGCCCTCTCCCGGTTCTCGGCCCGCGCTCAATTATGATTTGCTGTATCCGCTGCTCGACATCACGACCACGCTCGACCCGCGGTTCAATATCGCGTACCGCTTCGGCTCGATCTTTCTCGCCGAGCCGTATCCCGCCGGTCCGGGCCGGCCCGATCTCGCCATCGCGCTCCTGGAAAAGGGTGCCCAAGCGATGCCGGGCAAATGGGAATACATGGAGGACATCGGATTCGTTTATTACTGGAACCTGCACAACTATCCGATGGCGGCGGCCTATTTCAATCGGGGGGCCGATCTGCCGGGCGCGCCCTGGTGGCTGCGCTCCCTTGCTGCGACGACACTCGCCAAGGGCGGCCAACGGAGCGCATCGCGGCTGCTTTGGGGGCAGATGCTCGAGTCGGCGGCCGACGAGCGCGCGCGCGAAGCGGCGGGCCGCAGGCTGCAGCAGCTCGACGCGCTCGATCAGATCGAGCAGCTGCAGCGTCTCGTCGATGCAGTTGCCGCGCGCACAGGAACCGTGCCGACGACGTGGCCGCCGCTCATCAAGGCCGGCGCGCTGCGGGGAACCCCCGTGGACCCGCGGGGAGCGCCCTACGAATTGTCTGCATCGGGCCAGGTCAAGTTGTCGCCGCAATCTCCGCTCTTTCCATTGCCGGTCGAACCTACTCCCTACGGACCCACATCGTGACGCCTGAGATACTGGCGCCCCTGGCCGTCGGTGTCCTGGGCCTGGTGGTCGGCAGCTTCCTCAACGTCTGCATCTACCGGATTCCCCGCAACCTGTCGATCGTTTCGCCGCGGTCGCGCTGCACGGCCTGCGGCCACGAGCTTTCGTGGTACGAGAACTTGCCGGTGGTGAGCTATGCCTGGCTCCGGGGGAAATGCCGATCGTGCGGCGCGCCGTTTTCCATGATGTATCCGCTGGTCGAGCTGACCACGGCGGCCGTATTCGTCGTGGGGTATTGGCGGTACGGAGCGTCTCCGATGCTCGCGGCGCGGCTGCTGTTCGCGTGTGCGATGATCGCGCTCTTTGTCATCGACCTCCAGCACAAGATCCTTCCGAACGAGATTACGCTGCCCGGCGTGGTGGTCGGGCTGGTGCTGAGCGGCCTGACGGGGCCAGGATGGATTTCGTCGCTCATTGGCATCGCCGTCGGAGCCGGAACCTTGTTCGCGATCGCCGAAGCGTACTACCAGGTCCGCGGCGAGGAAGGGCTCGGGATGGGTGACGTGAAGATGCTCGCGATGATCGGCGCGTTCCTCGGCTGGAAGATGGTGCTGCTCACGCTCGTCCTCTCCTCGATGTCTGGATCGATCGTCGGCGTCGCGATCCTTCTTGTGAAGAAAGAATCGCTCAAGTACGCGCTGCCGTTCGGCACCTTCCTCGCCGTCGGGGCGTTGATCTCGGCCGTCGCCGGCGACGCCCTGCTCATGTGGTATCTCGGCTTCTATTCATAGCCATGTCGCCCACTGGCCTGATGTTTCTGGGACTGACGGCGATTATCGTGGCGCTCACCGCAGTACTGATGTTCAGCGTCGCGCGAATCTTTTCGGCCGCAAGGACCACAGGTTCGCGGGCGCGTCAGGGCGGCGCCGAAGCGGCGCTCCTGTCGGTGGCGTTGCAGGAGGCAGTCGCCAACCTCAAAGCGCAGGAACGCGCCATGACGCTTCGGGCCGAAGCCTCCGAACGGCTCAGCGAGGAGATCATCGCCAGCTTGTCGGCCGGGCTGCTCGTCGTCAACCTCGGCGGCGAAGTGCAAATCGTGAACCCGGCTGGACGACGTCTGCTCGGCCTCGACGAGGGGCCGCACCGCGGCTCCGACTATCGAGCTCTTCTCGCGCACGCCGTGCCGGTGGAGGCGCTCATCGATCAGTGTCTCAACTCGGGCCGGGCCATCGTGCGGCGCGTCGTCGAGATGCCGGTGGGTCACACGGGCGCGTCGCACGTCGGGCTGACCGTGTCACCGCTCTTCGGCGAGTCGTCCGACGTGCAGGGAGCCATTTGCCTCTTCACGGACCTCACGGCCGTCGTCGCACTCGAGGAGCAGCTCCGCTTGAAGGACAGCCTGGCACGGGTGGGCGAGCTGACCGCCGGCATCGCGCACGAGTTCCGCAACGGCCTGGCCACGATTCACGGCTACAGCCGTCTGCTCGATCTCGATGCCCTGCCCCCGGCGTTTCGAACCTACGTCGAAGGCATTCGCGCCGAGACCGAAGCGATGCGCGAAGTGGTGACGAATTTCCTCAACTTCGCCCGCCCCACCCAGCTCACGTTGTCGCCCGTCGATTTGCGTGCCGTGGCCGAGCGCGCCGCCGACGATCTTCGTGGCGACGCGCGCGCGCTGAAGGGCGACATTCTCGTCACCGGCGACTTCGCGACCGTGGAGGGCGACGATGTGCTGCTGCGGCAGGCGGTCAGCAATCTGCTGCGCAACGCGATCGAGGCGTGCGCGGCGGCCGGGACGGCTCCCTCCGTCGTTATCGAAGCTGACATCGATCGCACGCAGGGCGTTTGCATCTTGGCGATCCGCGACAACGGTCCCGGATTCGCGGAGGCGGTCCGCGACCGCGTGTTCCACCCCTTCTTCACGACCAAACCCCAGGGTACTGGTCTGGGCCTTGCGCTGGTCCAGAAAATCGTCGTAACGCACAACGGGCGCGTCGTCGCCGGCACCGGCCCCGGCGGTGGAGGGCGGGTCAATATCATCCTGCCCCTACTGCTCAGTTCCTAGCGCGCGGCTGCCAGGATCGTTACTAAACGTAACAAATTGTAGATTTCAGAATGGCCTCCTGCCTTCGGCCTGCGACGGTGTGTGGCCTCAAGTGACTGATCTGTATAGAGATATAAGGACATGTGTCTGAGAACTCCGTTTGTGGCAGCCCAATTGCTCCTTGGATGAGCATGAGTAGAAAGTGGAGTCGCGACCGGCGCTGCACGGGATCTGGTTTTTCGCTCGTCGATCTTTTGGCGACGTGTGCAGTTATTGCGACGGTCTCGGCGATCGCGGTGCCAGCCATCACGAATTCTATCGAAGGCCAGCGCCTTGGCATGGAGACGCGCGCCGTGGAAAGAGAATTGCAGATTGCACGTCTCTCCGCCGTGCAATCCAACCAACCTATTCGCGTGCGCTTCAACTGTCCTGCGACCGGCCAATACAAGCGCGTGGAGTTGCTCGGCACGGTCAACACCCCAGCGGCCGACGATAGCGATTCGCGAGCAGGCGTGCGCTGCGCCTATCCGTATCCGTCGACGGACAGGGATCCGCTGACGCGTCCGAACAACGATGGTCCGAAAATGACGCTCAACCCGAAGGTCACGTTCAGCCAGGTGCAGACCCTGGAGTTCTGGCCGAACGGGACCGTCCATGTGGCGAGTGGCAGCAACCCGTGGCCACTCATCGGCTCGACCCCGGTCACGCTGACGTTGACCAAAGGGACATCAACCAAATCAATCACGGTGAACAGCCTTGGCAAGATTCAACTCCAGTAACTCGCAAGCGGGCTTCTCGCTCGTCGAGGCCATCATCGCTACCGGACTGATGGCCGGTGCGCTCGCCTCGCTCGGACAGATGTTCGCGATCTCCATCGCCAATAACATAACGGCGCGGGCCGGCACGTATGCCACCGTGCTGGCCGAACAAAAGATGGAGCAACTGCGAGGGCTCACGTGGGGCTTCGACATTCTGGGCCTGCCGATCAGCGACTCGTCAAGCAATACAGCACGTCCCGTGGAGGCGGCGACCGGCGGCACGGGACTCTCGCCTTCGCCGTCGAACTCGCTCACGACCAACGTGGACGGGTATGT
>QHWL01000162.1:7542-10013 GCA_003222555.1 Acidobacteriota bacterium
CATCGGGGGCGGGCCGAGGGTGGCCCCGAAGACGATGTTCATCCGGCGGTGGTCGGTCGAACCGCTGCCGGTCAACCCGAACAACACGCTCATTCTGCAGGTGCTGGTGACCAAGCGCGTCGATCGCGGCGTTGCGGACACCGTAGGTTCGGTCCAGCGTCTGCGCGATGAAGCCCGGCTCATGACCGTCAAGACGAGGAAAGCGTTATGACTCGATCGTATCACCTGCCCGGCACCGAGAGAACGCGGAGAAACTTTTCTCTCCGAGCCCGCCGCGCTCCGCGGTTAAACGGCTCTGAAGCGGGCTTCTCGCTCATCGAAGCGCTCGTGGCGACGGTCATCATGGTCACGGTCACCGGCGCGGTGTTCACCGTGCTCAATCCCTCGTCGGGCATCTTTCAAACGCAGCCGGAAGTGTCGGACATGCAGCAGCGGATGCGCGTCGGTGTCGACGCGCTCAAGCACGACCTCATCATGGCGGGCGCCGGGGCGTATTCCGGGGCGCAATCGGGCAGTCTCACGGGCTTCTTCGCGCCGATCTTGCCGTCGCGTCAAGGAAATCTCGCCTCGCTCGACGATGGGCCTGGCGTCTTCTTTCCAGACCGAATCACGCTGTTCTATGTTCCATCGACGTTTTCTCAGACATCGATCTCGCAAGCAATGCCCAACGCCTCTGCGGAATTGAAGGTAAACGGCGAGCCGGGATGTCCCAATGACGACCTCTGCGGCTTCACGGAAGGCGAGACCGTCCTCATCTACGACGACACGGGATCGTTCGACACGATGACGATTACGGCAGTGCAAAACGCGGCGTTGCATCTCCAACACAACCAGCAGGGCGATTTGTCGAAATCGTACGGTGTCGGGGCAAAAGTTGTGCAAATTCAGGAGCACTCGTACTACCTCGACAGTACGACCCACCAGTTGATGCACTACGACGGGTTCCAAACGGCGAGTCCGGTTCTCGACAACGTCGTCGGGCTCAATTTCGAATACTACGGCGAGCCGACACCGCCGACGCTGAAACGCCCCGGCGTCGATCAAACCGTCACCTACGGTCCCAAGCCGCCCGCCCTTGGCGTGACGCTGGGGACTTGGCCGGCCGGCGAGAACTGCACCATCAAGGTCGTGGCCGGGCAGCAGGTCTCGCGCCTGGGGACGCTCGGCGCCCCGAACGGTGGTCTCGTGAAGCTCAACGACGCATCGGATCCAAATAGTCCGTTGCTCACCGATGGTCCCTGGTGCCCTGGGGGCACTCAAACAGGAAACGCGTTCGACGCCGATCTGCTCCGGGTGCGGAAGGTTCGCGTCTCGATTCGCGTGCAGACAGGCAACGCCGCGCTTCGTGGGGCGGCTACCGGTGCGACCGACGCCCGGTTCACGAACGCCGGCACGTCGAGCGGCGGCTACAAGTTGGTGCCCGATCAAGCCATTCGGTTCGACGTGAGCCCCCGCAATCTGAATTTAGGCAGGTGCCCATCGTGAACACGACTTTTCGCCGCGGGCGGCTGGCCTCGCATCGTGATGTTCGAAGCGAGCAAGGGATGGGCGTGATCATCGCCATCATGGCGATGATGCTCATGATGGCGCTCGGCACGGCGCTCATTTTGACGACGAGCACCGAGTCGAAGATTGTCATGAATTTCCGCAACAGTTCAGAAGCTGCGTACGCAGCCGATGCGGCCCTCGAGCGCGCGATGGACGACCTGCTCACGGTTCCGGACTGGAACACGTTGCTGTCGGGCGCAACGACGTCCGCATTCGTCGACGGCGCCCCGACCGGCATCCGGCATCTCGCGGATGGCAAAGAACTCGACCTCGGCGAAGTGCTCAACTTCGCGAACTGCCAGAAGCCAACCTGTTCTCCGTCGGAATACGTCGCGGTCACGCTGGAGCGGCCGTGGGGTCCGAACAACCCCGTATGGCAGTTGTACGCGTACGGCAAGCTGAATGATCTAACCCCGACTGGCTCGGTGAATTCGCCGTTCTACGTCGTCGTGATGGTTGCCGACGACCCGTCAGAGAACGACGACGATCCGCGCCACGACGGTGTGTCGCAAGACAATCCCGGGTCCGGCGTTCTCGCGCTGCGCGCGGAAGCCTTCGGACCGTTCGGCACCCACAAGGTCATCGAGCTCACGGTGGCACGCACCGACTCCTCGCAGTTGGAGCGCGGCTACACAGGACAGCGCGGCGAGGACGAACAGAACCGGCGGGCGCGCAAATCACCGGTGCAGAGTCCCGGCAAGGTCGTGACGCAGCACTCCGTCGACCTGACATCCGGAACCTTTCAGTAAGTAAAATCATCATGCCATTCATATTTTGTTCATCGAACCGTGCGAAGTGGCTGGCCAAGCGCCTGCCGGTGGCCGCCATTGTGGCGATGGCCTCGACGGCCCCTGCCTATGCGCAACTCGATCCCCTGCTGTTTCTGAAAAGCTCGGCACAGCCGAACGTCCTGTTGCTGGTCG
>QHWL01000163.1:0-7803 GCA_003222555.1 Acidobacteriota bacterium
CAAAGAGCACGAGCGTGCCGCGGTCGTCGCCGCCCAAAGAGCGGACGGCCTGGTGCGCCGCGTCGCGCGCGCGATGCCAGTGGTCGCCGAAGCCCATGCTGGCCGATTGATCGAGCACGATGACGATTTCGCGCGAGCCGCCCGCGATGGCGGCGGCTGCGGCAGCCTGCCGAAGGAACGGACGCGCGAACGCTGCCACGATCATGAGAATCGCGGCCGCGCGCATCATCAGCAGCAGCCAGTGACGGATGCGCCGGCGGCGCACCGATTGATACGGAATGCGCCGGACGAACATCAGCGAGGGGAACTCGATGACGCGCTTGCGTTCCCGCTGGATCAGATGAATGAAAACCGGAATCGCCAGCGCGGCAAGGCCGAGGAGGAACGCAGGAGCGAGGAATGACATGCTGCAACCAATTTACAATTTACAATTTACAATTTTTACACCGGACAATTTACAAAGCGAGAACGCGACGGCCCTTTGTAAATTCCTAATTGTAAATTGTAAATTTCACCTGACCCGCATCAGCCGCTCGCGCGACGATAGATAGCTGAACAGCGTGCGATCGAGCGGCTCCGCTGTGTTCACAACCGTGTAGTCGATCCGGTGCTCCGAAAACTTCGTCGTGAGCGCGGCGATGTGCTCCCGGATGAGCGCGCGGTACTGCTCCGCGAACGACTCGGGCACGACCGGCACCTGCTCGCCGCTCTCGAGGTCCTGAAAGCTCGACGCCTCCGAGTAGCCGAAGTCGAGCTCGGCCGGGTCGAGCACGTGAAAGACAATGAGATCGTTGCCGAGGAACCGCAGCGGCTTGATCGCGTCCAGCACTTCGTCGGGATCTTCGTAGAAGTCCGAGACGAGCGCGAGAATCCCGCGGCGCCGGAAATGCTCGGCCATCTTGCGCAGCGGCTGGCCGAGATTCCCGGGCCGCTCCGCCTTTGCGCGATCGAGCGTGTGCAGCACCACGTTGAAATGCTTGGCTGAAGGCGGCACGTGGGCAACGACGTCGGTGTCGAAGGTGATGATCCCGACGCGGTCGCGCTGCCGATGCGCGAGATACGTGAGGCACGCCGCCAGATAGCTCGCATACTCGAGCTTCGAGATGCCGCGGCTGGCAAACTGCATGGATTTCGAGACGTCGAACAGCACCGAAAAGTTGGTGTTGGTGTCGGCCTCGTACTGCTTGACGTAGTAGCGATCCGTGCGCGCGTACACGCGCCAGTCGACCCGGCGGATATCGTCGCCCGCCACGTAGCCCCGATGCTCGGCGAAATCGATCGACGCGCCGAAATACGGCGCGCGATGGAGGCCGTTGATGAAGCCGTCCACCACGGTGCGCGCCAGCAGGTCGAGGCTCCCGATCCGCGCCAGGATTTTCGGATCGACGAACCGCGCGCCGGGAATCGCTCCGCGTCCCGCTTCCATGTCCTTTTACCTTATTTAATTCTCGTGGGGCCCCACCCCCACTCGCTGGCACGACCTTCGCTGTCCCTCGGCCTCGAGCGTAGACTCTCGGCCTCGGGGTGAAAGTCGCGGGCCCCTCACTCCCGTAGACCGGCACGACTTCACTGTCCCTCGGCCTCGAGCGTAGACTCTCGGCCTCGGGGTGAAACTCCTTCTACATCCCCGACTTCGGGGTCGGGACGACCGACAACAGATCGTCGACGATCGAATCGGTCGTGATGCCTTCCGTGATACCCATCAGCTTTCACTACATCCCCGACTTCGGGGTCGGCACGACCGACAACAGATCGTCGACGATCGAATCGGTCGTGATGCCTTCCGACTCGGCGCGAAAGTTGGTGAGCACGCGATGCCGCAGCACGGGATGCGCCATCGCGCGGATGTCCTCGAAGCTGACGTGGTAGCGGCCGCTCGTCAGGGCGCGGGCCTTGGCGCCGAGCACGAGGTACTGTGCCGCGCGGACGCTCGCGCCGAACGCGACCCACTTCTTCACCGATTCGGGCGCCTTATTCGACTTGGGCCGGCTGGTGCGCACCAGCGTGAGCGCGTACCGCATGATGGGCTCGGCCACCGGCACGCGTCGCACCAGCCGCTGGAAGGCAATCAGGTCGGCGCCGGTCACCGGGCGCGTGAACTGCGGATCCTGTATCGCCGTCGTCGTCCGCACGACCTCGAACTCTTCGTCTTCCGGCGGATGGTCGATGATGATGTGGAACATGAAGCGATCGAGCTGCGCTTCGGGAAGCGGATACGTGCCCTCGAGCTCGATGGGGTTCTGCGTCGCGAACACGTAGAACGGCTCGTCGAGGACGTAGGTGCGCCCCTGAATCGTGACGCGGTGTTCCTGCATCGCCTCGAGCAGCGCCGATTGCGTCTTCGGCGGGGTGCGGTTGATTTCGTCGGCGAGGACGATGTTGCTGAAGATCGGCCCGGGCGCAAACACCATCTGGCGCCGGCCGGTGGTGGTGTCTTCCTGAATGAGGTCGGTCCCGGTGATGTCGGACGGCATCAGATCGGGCGTGAACTGGATGCGCGTGAACTTGAGATCCAGCACGCGCGCGAGCGTCTGGATGAGCAGCGTTTTCGCGAGGCCGGGGACGCCGACGATGAGGCTGTTGCCACCGACGAAGAGCGTCAACAGGACGAGCTGAACGACGTCGTCCTGGCCCACGATCTGCTTCTGCAGCTCCGTGACAATCTGCTTTCGGCCGGCATTCAAGCGATCGGCAAGCGCGACATCGTTTGCCGACTCGAGATCCACTGTGCCTTGATGAAGTTCCACGCGCGCCCCTTTCGGCAGGTCGAACGACCTGCGCTCACGATTCCGTGCAGGTCTGATGCCTGCGCCACGACCGGCAGGCCCGAGACCTGCGCCACCTCGAAAGTTCACGTTTCAACGCGGAGCGCGCAGAGCTCGCAGAGTTTTTTGAGGATCCGCCTCTCGTGTCTCTTACGGGCCGTGCGTTGAGCGTGACCACTAATGTGTCATGCCGTAGATGATGTAGTTAACGCCGAGCTTATACGCTTCGTTGGATTCGTCGATCGGCTTGAATCCCGTGTCCGACCATTCCCAGTATTCCGAGATGTCGGTGTTGTAGTTCACCATCACCATCATCCGCTTATTCGGATCGTTGCCCTCGAAGATCGCCCGGAACGACGGTGCGCCGCGATCGTAATACTGCGGGACGATGTCGAGACTGTCGATCTCGAAGAAGGAGTGGAAAATCGTCTTCGATGCGTCGAGCTCGACGAACCGCCCTTCCGGCAGCACGCGTTGTATCTGCTGCTCGAAATTGTTCCAGTCGTAGCCGCCGCGGAAGTCGTCGAAGATCACGAAGCCACCCTTCAGCAGGTACGCACGAAAGTTGGCCGCCTCCTTGTCCGACATGAACCAGCGGCCCGGCTCGGCCATGTAGGCGAGCGGATACTTGAACAGGTCCGGATCGTCGAGCGCAAGGATGTTGCTCTCCTCCGTGTGCGGCGCCAGATAGCTGATCTCGTTCATGATCTTCATGAAGTGCCGCTCGCCGGTCGGGTAGTCGTGCGACCATGCGGCGCGCTGGGACTGGAACGGGATCGGCGGACCGTATCGCAGCCGGACGAACGTGAACTTTCCGTCGTAGCGGGCGTTCGGTTCGATTGCTGCGCCGCTGCCACCGCCGAATCCGCCAAATCCGCCGAAGCCGCCGCCCCGCTGCGCCAGAGCGGTGGCGGCCAGCGCGACAATTCCCGCGGCGCTCAGCGCGCGCGTGAACCCCTTCGGCCTCATCGCACCGCACTCATTTCTTGCCTTCGAGCTCGCGAATGGCCCGGGTTTTCACGGCCAGGTCGACGAGGAGCTTCTCCATCTGCTGCTCGTACTGCGTCGCGTCCATCCCGGTCTGGCGCAGCTTCAGTTGGCCAATCTGATCTTCGAGCGCTCGCTGCTGCTCGATGAGCGCCCTCAACGCCGGGTCCGCGATGGTCGCCGCAGCCGCCGCCCGGCTCCGGTCGGATTCGAGAAAAAGCGTCGCGGCGAGCTTGCCTTGGTTGCCGTCGTCGAGCGCCGCATGCTCGGTGAGGATGAGCCCTTGCTGTTCGTACGACTTGGCGACCTTGGTGCGGGCGTACTCGAAGGCTTCGAAGACCGATACGCGGCCGTTGCGATCGCTGTCGGCGGCGTTGTCTTCGAACGCTTCCACGAAATACGACGGGAAGCGGGTCTCGTTTCTTTCGCCGCCGGTTTTTGTCGCCGTGACGATGGTGCGGCCCGGTCCGGTGAGGGCCGCCAGGAAACCGCCGCTCGCGCTGGCCGTATTCACGAAGGCGACACGCTGGGTCTGCAGCTTCGCGAGCAGGGCCGCGTAGTCGGTGGCGGTCAGATCGGGCCCAGGCAAATTGAAGGCCGACACACGTCCGTCGAAGCTCCCGTGTCCGATGAGCAGCACGAACACCTCGTCGTTGGGCCGCGCGCGCGCCGCGATGTCGGCGAACGCCTTCTCCACGCTCTCCTTGGTCGACCGTCCGCGAATCCGCGTCGGATCCTGGTCGGGCTTCTCCGCCAAATAGGTGACGTTGGCTTCGGGCACCCCGCCGCGCTTCTTGGCGGCGTCGACGATCGTCGAGGCCCATTTGTGAAAACGCTCGGCATGCTCGTCGTCTCCCGCCACGCCCGTGACGACCAGCACGTGCGTCTCCTGCGCGGCAACTGGCCGCGCGAGACCGCACAACAAAACTGCGCTCAGTGCGCCGGCTGTTGCGCAGGCCTTCACCGCCCGTGAAAAAATGCGACGTTTGAACGCAGAGCACGCAGAGCACGCCGAGAAATCTTTAAGCTCGCGTTGGCCGGAGACGCTCATGCCAGGCCTTTCGCGCGCCGATATCCCCATTCGGATCCCATCAGGGCCATGAGCAGGATGAGCAGCGCAGGCATGTCCCAGAGCTCTCGCTCTTCAACGACGGTGACGCCGCGTCCGCTGTAGCTGATCGCCTCGGGTAGCGACGCCGCGTTGGCTGGCGTGAAGAATCGCCCGCCGGTTTCTTCCGCAATCCTCTTCAGCAACGGCGCGCGCATGGGAGCGTCGAAATACTCGGCGTCGCCGGCTGACACCCGCACATGCACCACGCCGGCGCCCAACTCTTTCTGATCGCGGCCCGCTTGCTCGGGCCGGCCCGAGCCGGCCGACTGACGCGTCGCGCCGGCGCGCACTTCGTACACCCCCGTCTCGTCGGGCACGAAGCTCGCCCGGTATTCGCCGTCGCGCGTCACGGTCCACTCCATCGGCAGCTCGGTCGTTTTTCCCGAAGGCGACGTGACCTTCGCCAGGACGCGGCTGTCGTTGACATCGACATACGCCGAGTCGAGGACTTCAGCCGTAAGCTTGACGGCCTCTCCCGGCTCGACCCGATCCTGCGTCGTGGTGACGTTGACCTGGTTGGGCACGCCGTCGACGAGCCAGCGCACGAGCCGCCGCCAGAAGGTGGCGTGAGTCGTATCCGTGACCGCCATCTTGGCGTCCATGCGCCAGATCCACGAATCCTGAATCGGCATCGCGAGCGCCTTGCCTCGCCCGTAGCGCTGATACGCGAGCACGACCTGATCCTGCCGCCTGTTATCGACGGCGGAAAGCAGGACGGTGGCGCCCGGTTTCACCAGCCGCACGGAGTTGACCGCGCTCAAGACCGGCAGATCGTTCCATCGCGTTTGCGACGCCGATTCCGTGTCCGCTATCTGGGTGACCGGATACGTCGCGCCCGCGCGCGTCGGACGCACCGAAAGCTCGCTGAAATAGGAGGCTGTCGTCCGCCCGCCGTCCGATTCGATGGCGACCGGCAGGACTTCGGAAACCGGGGTGCCCGCCCAGCCGCCCTCCGCAAACGAGCGGCGTCCGCCGAGCATGAGCAACCCGCCGCCGCGCTTGTTGACGAAGTCGGCGAGCATGCGCTGTTGTTCCGGCGTGAACGACGCCGCTTCGATGCTGCCAAGGATGATGCCGCGATACGCGAACAGCTCTTCACGCGTTTTTGGAAAGCCGCCCACCAGCTCATCCGGGCTGGCGACATCGAGCCGCAGATACTTGTTCTCCGCCGTGCGCTGAAGGATGACGACCTGCAGGTTCTTGTCGTCTTCCACCGCGTGCCGGACGAACTTGGGCTCGAACCGCGGCTCGCCCTCGACGTACAGCACCTTTTCCTTGCGATCCTGCACTTCCATCAGCGCGTCGCGCGCGTTGTTCTGTGTGACCTGCTCTCCGCTCTGCGGCGGCACGCGGAACCGGAACAATCGCGCGCCCGCTTCCGACGCCGTGAAGCGGACCGGGACGGTCGCCGATTCTCCGTCGGGCGGCAGCACCACCTGCTGCGTGCTCACGATTCGCCCGTCGTCTTCGACGCTGAGCGGCACGGTTTGGCCGCCGTATCCCGTTTGAGAGACGACGACGTCGACGACGATCGATGTGCCTTTGAGCACCGACCGCGGAGTTTCGACGCGGGTAATCTGGATGTCCCGGGCGAAGCGTTCCTGTCCGACGCCGACCGTGAACACGGGAATCGAGCGCGCCTTCATGCTTGCCAGCGATTCATCGAGCGACTGGTCGGAGGTGTCGGCGCCGTCGGTGACGACGGCAAGGCCGGCCAGCGGCAAGCCGGCGAGCTCATCCCGCGCGCGTTCGAGCGCCTGCCCGAGCCGTGTCGCCGTGCCGTCGTACTTCAACTCGGCGGCCGACGACACCCGTCCGGACGACGACGAGAAGCGGAAGAACCGCAGCACGAAACGCTGGGAGAGTGCCTTGAGCAAGGGGCTCTCAGCGGCGGTGAGCTGTTGACGCACGAAGTCGCTCCGCGGCTGACCGTCGCGGTCGGCGATGGTCATGCTTCGCGAGTCGTCGAGGAGAATGCCCAGAAAGTTCTGCTGCGGCACCGCCGACTTGAGGATGAGCGTCGGTCGAAAGAGGCAGAAAACGAGAACGGCGAGGGCGGAGAGCCGCAGCGCGACCAGGACGGCCCGGTCTCGAACTCGCCCGTCGCTGGCTATCCCCCGATAAGTGAGCAGCGCGGCAGCGGCGAGGGCCGTGGCGGCTACGATGGCCAGCGCCACCGGTCGAGACACGGCGAACGTGAAGTCGCCTTGCTCGAAAACCAGGGGCGGAAACTTGAACAGGAACCGGAACAGCGAGTCGAACACAAGACGCCCATTCTACTTTACCGAGGCCCAGTCCAGACCCTTTACCGAGGCCCCGTCCAGCCCGCCTCGACGTTCCCTCCGGTCCGGGTCCGGCTGCCACGCGCCAGATCCTGGTCGACTTCGCTCGAAGTAAACGTGGCAGGGGCGGAAGCGCTGGAAAAATTGCAACGTACTAAGCATAGGTAGGACGCGAGCCGCGCGGCGAGATCGGCCCACCTGACGGGCGAAGGAATCAGCCGGTATGGGCGGCTCGCCGGCGCAAGCCAGCCACGACTGTCGGGGTCCACGCCGGCGCGTCGCTGGCCGGAAACGAATCGACCGACGCCGCGTGGACGAGATCCTCCTGGCGCCATGGTGCGCGCTCGAACACCTGCGCGAACCATCGACGCGGCTGTGAAAGATCTCCTTCTCCCGCGAGTGCCCACCAGGCCAGACTGCCGTCCCGACCCGCGAGCATTGCGCCAGTCACGGAGCGTCGCCGCAGGCCGTGGATGGCCAACGCCCCGCCGCCGAAACCAACGAGCCAGCGTGCCGGCGTCAGCCGTTCTCGACTGCCGTCCCACCCACGTCGATCCCAGACGCTGACGGATATGCGACGCGCAGTGAGATTGAGTTCCTCGCGCGATGAGTTTTCAGGCATGGTCGTCGACACGTGCAAAATCGGGGACACAAGCGC
>QHWL01000163.1:7811-8971 GCA_003222555.1 Acidobacteriota bacterium
ACCTGCTGTCACGAATATGGCAGCGGTCGAGCTGCGCTTACCCATGAGGCGAGGTAGCGCGTGAGATAATGCGGGGTTTTCCTCAGGTTCCCCGACGCTAACCGGCACGCAACTTCCCGCCTGGCTGGCACACCGGTTGCTCCAGGATGTACGACACCCTGGCAAGTTTCACGGTGAGGATTCCCGCCAGTCGGCTGGTTCGTACGTCTTGCCTTTGAGCCATCATCAGCCGGCAAGAAGACCTTCCATATTCCCCGGGCGGTCGACCTTAGGGTCGCCGCCCGCGGCCATGCCTTCAGAGATTGTGAACAAATCACGTTCAACGCGGAGGCCGCAGAGAGGCAATGCCCAAGGGCTTCTCAGCGTCCTCTGCGATCAAACGCCGCATTCTTTACAGGCTTTACAGGTTATTTAGCCTAACGGCGTCGGGTCCATCGGTCGGTGCTACGGGTCCATTCCCATCTCTCGTCCGGGTGTTCCCGACAGTGGTAGCCGACGATGTCTTGTGCGTCGCCAGCGCTCACATCGGCAAAGGAGACGGGCTGCCGACAGAGACGGCAGAGCGGCGGCCACAGCGTCGATTCGTACGCGCCCGTTTGCCTGATGCGCTCGAAGAGGCGCGAACAGGTGGGGCAGTAGCCAGTGTCTATTTTGCCAATCGGCGGATCGAGCATCTCGATTGTGACTTGGTACTCGAGTTTGCCGATACAGTGCGGACAAGTGAGTGAGGGAGTGGACGTCATCGGCGGGTGAGTCGAGGGGTCACGATTCTTCGGCAACCGTGATTCGCGCTGTTTCCGAGTCGTCGTACGGAATCACGATGCGTATCACGCGGCCCTCCTTGTCTGAGGCCTCGATGACGAGCGCTTGCGGCGGCGCGGTCCAGTTGTTCTGGAACGCACCCCTTACGAGGTCCCGTCCGGTGACGCAGTCTGCCAGCTCGAACTGCTCGCCGTTGACGAGGGGCGCGTAGATTCTGAGGTTCTTCACGGTGAATCCCTTTCGACAGCCGAGATCCTTCAGGGGCACCTGGTGCAAGGATCGGCGCTTGCGTTGCGCATCCTACCTGAATTGCGGCCAGCCCGAAAATATCAGCAGAAGCAGTCGATGATGCGATCAAAGCGCTGCGCTCGTCGCGCTTGCCGGAGCGGTTTTGGATT
>QHWL01000163.1:9044-9451 GCA_003222555.1 Acidobacteriota bacterium
GGACACGTGGCTCTGGACCACGGTATCGGGGTTCGAATCCCTGCCTCCCAGCCAAACTCCCTCACTCTCGCTCGGTCGTTTGGCTGTTCGGCCCGTTTCTAGGCTTCGACCGGCTCGCTGCGCTCGCCGTTCTCGGCACGAATCCCTGCCTCCCAGCCAATCTGCAATCCTCGAATTATCAATTACTTACCGGAACGAAGCGAATTGACAGGTTCGCGCTTTCAGGTCTGACTGAGACACGATGTACGTGGGCCGTCGCGCTGAGCGGGTAGACTTGCCACGCTGAGCTTCTGCGCGAACACGGGCGGGATCGAGCGCGAGGATCGCAAGGGCGCGTACAGTCAGATTCGGCAGAAGATCGGGGGCGCCCGCTATCACTGGCGTTGTGTTTGGAATGCGAATTCTAC
>QHWL01000104.1 GCA_003222555.1 Acidobacteriota bacterium
CCAATCGTAGCCGGCGCCCGGACCGCCCCAAGCGGACAAGAGTGAGCCGTCAGCGTCGAACTCCAGCACGGGCGGCGCCGCTTTCCAGATCGATCGCGTTTCATTCGGCTGCAGCGTCGATGGGCGATGGGTGATCCAGACGTGATCGCGTTTGTCGACCGCGACGCCCGCCACGGCACCGACAATCCACTTGTTCGGCAGCTGTTTCGGCCATAGCGGATCCACGCGAAAGGTGGGGACCTGACGCGGGAGTGCGGTCTGACGCTGCGCGAGTGGAACGGCCAGGGATGCAAGCATAGCACACGCGAAAAGCAGGAGAGTGGGGCGAAGAAGGTGTTGACGCATGAGGCGCCTCAGTGAATGGACGATCAGTGTAGCCGATCGGAAAATGGAGACGGGTCCGCGGCAAGAAAAGATGAGTGAAGAGAAGCAGCAGACCCTACCGCTCGGTCACCGCAATATTCTCCTCTCGATAGGGATAGGGCGACGAGAACAGCACCGATCCGGTTCGCGCAGTACCGGGTGAGGGATTGGGTGCAACGGTAAAGATGAACGTGCCGCCGAAGACGTTTCCGCTAAGGCTGATCCAAGATCACCTACGCAGCTTGATGTCAGGTCATTTATTGGCTGGTTATTATACGGCACCGATAATCCACTTGTTCGGCAGCTGGCTCGGCCATTGCGGATCCACGCGAAACGGGGGACTTGACGAGCGATCGCGCCGATGGGAGGCGGAGCCAGGCCCGCGGCTTGGTGGGCGGTTTGATATACTGACGGCGATTTGTCCCAACCAAAGCAAACGGTGTCGTCCGAATTTCCGGGGAGGCTCCTATGAAGCGTTGTCTCGCGTCGGTCTCCGCCATGGCTTTGGTGCTGTGCGCCGCTCCTGCGTTCGCGCAGCTGAAGGCGACCGCGCAAAATGTGCCCGAAATCCGTTACACGTCGGTGCCGAACTTCCTGAAGGTTCCGGCCGGCGAGTATCTCGGCGAATCCGTCGCGGTCGCGACCAATTCCAAGGGCCATGTCTTTGTCTATCACCGCAGCGCCAACACTCGGCTGTGGGAGTTCGATCAGAACGGCAACTTCGTGAAGGAAATCGGCAAGGGCTATTACGGTTTTGAGTTCGCGCACTCGGTTCGCGTCGATGCGCAGGACAATATCTGGACCGTCGACGAAGGCACCAACACCGTCACGAAGTTCAGCCCGGAGGGCAAGTTTCTTATGGTGCTCGGCCGCCGGCCACCGGCAGTTGACGGCGCCGTCGCGACGCCGACCGGCCCGAACCGTCCCGCACAGAAGTACATTTTCTGCCGCCCGACGGATGTGGGTTTCGACCCGCAGGGCAACATTTTCGTCTCCGATGGATACTGCAACAACCGCGTGGTGAAGTTCGACAAGAACGGCAGGTTCCTCGCGCAGGCGGGCAGTGAGAACCCCGGGAAGGAACCGGGTCAGTTCAACTTGCCGCACGGGCTCCAGGTTGATGGGCAGGGCAACGTCTGGGTAGCCGACCGCACGAACTTTCGCTACCAGGTCCTCGACAACGACCTCAAGCCGAAGAAGATCTACGACAACCTTGGAGTTGGCTGGACCGTTTGCGTTTCGCCGGGCCCGCACCAGTATGTCTTCGCCTCCAACTCCAACCCCAACGGCAATCCTCCGGGGTCGTGGGATATCACGGGCGAGATCTACAAGCTGGAATTGGACGGGACGATCATTGGCAGGTTCGGCCATGCCAGCAAGGAGTTCGGCGGGTTCCAGGTCGTCCACATGATGGATTGCCGCAATCCGAATGAGATCATTGTTGGCGAAATCGAATCCTGGCGTGTGCAAAAACTCATCCTGCAGCCCGTGCCCGCGAAGACCGCGAGCTTACGATAAGAACCGCGAGCTCACGATAAGAATCGATAAGACACAGGAGGCGATTTCCATGAAACGCTTTTTGCCACTATTGGTTGTCACGGCGCTGCTTGCCACGTTCCCGGCCGCAGCCCAGAATGCCGTACCTCAGATTGCCTTCGATTCTGTCGCCAATCCGCTGACACTCCCCGATGACATCTATCTGGGCGAAGTGGGCGGCGTTGCGGCGAATTCCAAGGGCGATATTTTCGTTTACACGCGAACCGGCCATCCGACGGTTTCACTGGGCAGTGCCCGGCCGTTCGCGCACGGAGGATCGCGGCTGTTCCAGTTCGATCGAAACGGGAAGTTCATTCGCGAGATCGGACAGGGCAACTACGGCTTCATGTTTGCCCAGCAGGTCCGCATCGATCCGCAGGACAACATCTGGATTGTCGATCAGATGACGGGCTACGTGATGAAGCTCGACACGGGCGGGCGTGTCCAAATGTTGTTGGGCAGAAAGCCGGAGGCCATTCCCGTTCCGGCTCCTACCGGCCCCGCCCCCGCGGGCCGCGGACTCCCCGGTGCGGGCGCTCAGAGTGATGTTTTCAATCGGCCCACCGATGTGGCATGGGACGCGGCCGGCAACATTTTCGTGGCCGACGGCATCGGCAATGCTCGGGTCGCTAAATTCAGCAGCAAGGGCGTGTTCATCAAGTCCTGGGGCTCGAGAGGAACCGACCCCGGTTTGTTCGGGACGGCCCGTGCCATTGCAGTCGATGCGCCAGGCAACGTGTACGTCGCCGACGCTGGCAATAAGCGAATCCAGGTCTTCGACAATAACGGAACCTTCAAGACGCAATACACGAACGTCGGAACTCCGACGGCGCTTTGCATCACGCCCGGTCCGAACCAGTTTCTCTATAGCTCCAATTCGAATCCGCCGGACGATATCGACGTCGCCGGCGAGATCTACAAGATGAAGTTGGACGGGACCATCGTCGGCAGGTTCGGCAGAGCGGGAAAACTGCTGAAGGAGTTCGGCACCGTCAACGCAATCGACTGTCGCAGCGAGAACAACCTACTGGTGGGTGAGATCGGCAATATGAGGGTTCAGAAGCTCGCGCTGCATTAACGGCCGCACGGTCTCTGGACAGGCACTTGCGTTGACGTTCGAAAAAGGGGTACGATCCCTTTTTCGGGATACGCCAAGCCGAGTGCCGTCCGGGCCTAGTAGACCGCACGTCTCTGGATCTTCTCCTTCGTTGCGAGGGCGAAGCGCTCGTCGACGTCGCCGCCCTTGGTCACGAGTCGCGCGACGTACTCGCCCACTGCAGGACCGTGCTTGAAGCCGTGGCCCGAGCCGCCGCCGACGAGCCAGACGTTATCGAGCTCCGGATGCCGGTCGATCAGGAAATCGCCGTTGCAGCTGTTCTCGTACTGACAGACCTCCGCGGCCACGAGCGGCGCGTCGCAGAGCGCCGGGAAGCGCCGAGCCAGATAGGCGCGTACGGCATCGAGCGTCCGGCCGGCGACGCGATCGCCCGTGTCGGGATCGAAGGCGGAGCCGTGACGGTCAAGAGCGATCTTGAAGCCGCGCCCTTCGATGTCGGGGATGCCGTACATCTCCTCGCCAAAGTCGATCCACGCAGGCATCGCAGGCGGCGCAAACCGCCGGTCTCCGGGCGGCGGGCCGAAGTACAGGACCTCCTGCCGCGTCAGGAAGATCCGATCGCCGAGGAGATCCGGAAAGAGCTTCGGCAGCCAGGGACCGCACGCGAACACGAACGTGGAGGCGCTCATCGTCTTGCCCGATCGCGTGGAGACAGCTTCGATTCGGCCGCGGCCGATAGCCGGCGGCTGCACGGCGTCCGCGATATAGCTGACGCCTTCTCGCTCCGCTTCGCGGACGACAGCCGCGACGGCGCGGCGCGCCATCAGCACGCCGCTCTGCGGCTCGTGGATCGCCCAGGTGACCGCGCCGAAGTCGATTTGTGGCCACCGCGATTCGAGTTGCGCGCGCGACAGGCGCTCGTGCGGCACTCCGATACACCTCAGCGTGGCGAGCGTCGACGTCGAGAGGGTGTCCTGCTCGCGCGCCAGCCACAGGACGCCGGTTTCGTGAAACAGCCTCAGGTCCGCCCGCTCGAAAAGAGCGTTCCAGAGCTCGAGCGATTGCCAGGACCACCGCGTGTAGATTTCCTGGGCGCCATAGCCCATGCGAATCACCCGCGTCTCGCCGCCTGAGCTCGCGCGGCTGTTGCCGGGACTGTAGGCATCGATCAGCGTCACGGCCTGTCCGGACCGCGCCAGGCGGTATGCGGTCCACGCCCCGAAGCATCCGGCTCCCACCACGATGACGGGCGTCATGGTCGAGATCCTACTTCGCTGGGTGGCCACACGACTGTCTGGTGAAAACGTCGGGAGGCACCTGGGGCTCGTGCCGAGCGATCGGATCGGTGCGCCAAAACCTCGGGGTCGAACTGGGGCGCGAGCACCGTTCGGGCGGTCATCAACGGACAGCTCGTTGTTTTTCTCGTCCACTGCGACGGTTTCCGGTCGCGAGAGATTTGCCGTTGACAACCGGTAGTGACGGATTTAGTCTCAGCCCGATTCTCAATCAAATCTGCCGTCGGGCAGATGCGTTCGTCGCCCGTTCTCATATCGTGCCCTCGTCAAAACTTAGTGCCGCTCTTACAGGAGTCGCGTCAGCGGTCAGCATAAAGGGCCCCGGTCGAAAAGAACACACACGAGGAGGCCAAATGTCATCGCCGAACCGCAAGTCTCGAGCGGGATCCGCCGCGTTCATCGTCCTATTGATTGTCATCGAACTGCTTTCGGCGGCCACGATCGCGACAGCGGGCCAGGGGGCATCGAATCCTGCCGGCATCATCGGCCAGGTCACCGACAACACCGGCGCGATCCTGCCGGGGGTCACGGTTACGGCGACAAGTCCCGCGCTGCAGGTGCCATCAGTCACGGCGGTCACGGACTCGCTGGGCGAGTACCGCCTGTCCCCGTTGCCGATTGGCATCTATACGGTCACTTATGAGCTGGCCGGTTTTCAGAATCTTCGGCGGGAGGGTGTTCAACTGACGGTCGGGTTCGTGGCCAGACTCGACCAGGTGCTGAACCTGGGATCCGTATCCGAGACTATTACGGTGTCCGCGGCGTCACCTCTGGTGGATGTGACGAGCACCGCCACCCGCACCGAGCTGACGCGCGAGCAACTGGATATCCTTCCGACCAGCCGCGATGGGCTCAAAGCCTTCATGGGCCAGGTGCCCGGCATACGCTCCAATTTGGATGTCGGCTCCTCGAGCCTGACCGACGGGGTGGTCTATCGAGTCTACGGACAGCTGGGCGAACCGTGGCAGATGCTCGAAGGGGTTCTGGCGTCCTCCCCCGACGCCGGCGGTGGCGGGGGCAGCCATATGGAGTTCAACTCGATCGAAGGGACGCGCGTCCAGACGATCGGCAGCAACGCGGAAATGCCGCGGCGAGGCCTGTTGGTCGATGCCGTTCTCAAGTCCGGCGGCAACGAGTTTCACGGCAACGCGACGATGTATGGGTCGTCGGGTCGATTCGAAGCCAACAATGTCGACGACACCCTGCGCGCGGCGGGCGTGAGAGGCGCGCAGAAGCTTCACACGTTGCGCGACTTCAACGCGAACCTCGGCGGCCGGATCATCCGGAACAAACTCTGGTTTTTCGGCGGCTACCGCTGGGTGGGATACGACCGAGAGCAGCTGGACGCGTTCTATGACGACGGCTCGCCTATCCTGCTGAACACCTGGATGCCGTATCACCTCGAGAAGCTTTCCTATCAGGCGACGCCCGCGAATCGCTTCACGGGCTTCTACCACGTGGCCGCAGACCACCAGAGACGGGGAGCGAGCCGCTTCACCCCGGCAGAATCACGTGAGCTGGCGGTTGGGCCGGTCACCCTTACCAAAGGCGAATGGCAGGCCGTGCGCGGCAATGCGCTCGTCATGTCGGTACAGAGCGGGCTCTACCACTACGACTACGAGTACACAGGCATGGGGACAGGCAGCAGGATCTCGACCACTGATATTGGCACGTTGCGGCAGACGGGAGACGTCCTGACCGATGGGAGACACCGGCAGTACAAGCGATATCACACCAAGGGCGTCGTGAGCTGGTACAAGTCGGATCTCCTGGCCGGCAACCATGATTTCAAAATGGGGTTCGATCACCTCAATTCATGGGTGAGCGATGCCTACAGGGTGCGGCCCGTGGCCGGCGACTATCAGCTTGTGTTCAACAATGGGGCGCCGTTCCAGATCGCCACCCGCAACACTCCGGTCTTCCCGAATAACAAGTCCGCTTACCTGGGCTTGTATTTCCAGGACACCTGGACGTTGG
>QHWL01000105.1:0-6755 GCA_003222555.1 Acidobacteriota bacterium
GCCCCAGCGCCTGTTCGACGAACACATCCTCCGGCAGCGCGCCGAGAATCTCGACTTGCTCGTTCACGACCGTTTTCGGCACGCCGGTCACCTGATACCGTCGGACGAGATCGGGGAATTCGGTCGCCTCCACGGCGTACGCGGTGATGTTCGGGTTCGCGAAGGCCATCTCATGCGCGAGGCTGACCGCCCGCGGGCAATGTGGTCAGGTGGGTGTCGTGAACACCTGCATCGTCACCGGCTTGTCGACGCTGGCGATCCGTTGGAGGCTCTTGGTCGACAGGTTCGATCCAGAGCCCCCGACGAGCAGCACGGCATGCACGAGCGAGATGAATTCGTAGCCGGCCGGAGTGCCAAGAAAGCGGATCTTCGAATCTCTCTCGGCCCCGGAGCCGTCCTGGCCGACGATGGCAATCGCCGGCACGAGATCGATGCCGTACTGCTTCGCCTTCTCGGAGTCGAGGACGACGTTGATCTCCTCGATCGCGATCTTGTCCGACAGCACCGGCAGCTCGTCGAGGATCTGCCGCGTCTGCGGGCACGTTTCGCAGCCGAGCGTCTGCGTGAAGAACAGCAGGCGGACGGGACCCGTCATCGCCCCGAACGACTCACGCAGCTTCTGCTGATCGGCGGGCGAGATCAGGGCCATCAATTGATTATGGCACGCACGCCTCGGTCCGGTAAGGCTGGCTGGCCATGGTCCGGCTAAAGCCGGACACTACGTACGAATGGTCAGGCTAACGCCGGACACTACTCGAGTGCAGGTCTAACCGCCTCCGCCAGGCTACGGCGGTCGGCCGAAGCGGCGCGAAGGCGGAAGACCTGGCCACGTGGGCCCGCGACGTTACTTGAACAGATCGTCGAAGGCCTGACGTGCAGTGGTGGGGCCTGGCGTCCCGGTTTGACGCTCGACGGTCGTGCGCGCGGTGAACAGCGTACAGAGGTTCTTCACGTCCTTCGGCGCGACGCGGGCAGTAATCGTTTGTGTGCACTCGAAGCGCGCGCTCGTGTCGAACGACATGCACTGAATGCAACTGTGAAGGTCGACGCCGCAACGCGAACAGCGACTGTCGGATCCGACGGGCAGCGCGAGGAGATTGCCGCAGCGCGAACAGCGGAACACTTCGTGCGAGGCCATCAGATTGGGCGTCTTCGGACCCTCCGGTTTCTCGCGCGGCCCTTGCGCAGGCTTGGGCCCCGTCGGTCCCTGACGCTCGCGGTCGCGCGGCTCGTCCTGGTATCCGCGTTGGCGGTACTTGCGTTCGCTCATAAGCTCGAAGCCTCCACTGAAAAACCGTCGGCGTCAGCTCGTGGGAATCTTGGCGCCGAGCCCACGTCCGGTCCAAGCACCTGCATTGATACTAACTCTTATCAAGAGCCAGCACAGCCATTGCGAGCGGGTCGCGATCCCCGCCGAAAACAAGTAAGCTCAACGAGTTCGTCCTTCCCCGCTCGCGCGAGCCGACGATTTTTGTCGACGATCGACCGATGTCGCAGATCTTCCACCGCAGCGCCAACACAATTTCCCGGGTCAGTATCTTCGGCGCGGTGTTCGTCGTCGCGGGCCTGCTTGTGGTGTTCGACGAAGTCAACCGCTCACCCTGGGTCACGCAGGCCGACATTGCGCGCGGACAACCCATCCAGTTCAGCCACGAACGCCACGTCGCCGGGAACGGTCTCGACTGCCGCTACTGCCACACGTCGGTCGAAGATTCCTCCTTCGCGGGGATTCCTCCGACGAAAACCTGCATGAGCTGCCATTCGCAGATTTTCGCGAACAGCCCGTTTCTCGAGCCGGTCCGAGAGAGCTTCCGAACGGGCCGGTCGATCCAGTGGACGCGCGTTCACGATCTTCCTGATTTCGTCTATTTCAACCACAGCATTCACGTGAACAAGGGCGTCGGCTGCACGACATGCCACGGACAAGTCGATCGCATGCCGTTGATGTGGCAGGAAAAGTCGCTCCAGATGGAATGGTGCATCGACTGCCATCGAAGTCCCGAACTGTATGTGCGGCCGCGCGAAGCCGTGTTCAGCGTCGAGTACACCCCACCCGGCGATCAGCTCCAGCTTGGACGCCGGCTGGTCGCCGAATACCAGATTCAGAGGCTCACGAGCTGCTCGACGTGCCATCGATGAGGAGACGGGATTTGGGATTCGGGATTCGGGATTCGGCGGAGTGGCTTCGCGACTCGACGGAGCGGATTCAGGATTCGGCGGGGTTCGCCTCGAATGGATCCGGGGCTGGCAAATCCCGAATCCCGAGTCCCGAATCCCGTCCCGATGGCTTCTGGCGCACGCTGGACGAACTGGCCGGCAATCCGGCGTTCCGAGAGCGTCTGTACCAGGAGTTTCCGTCGCAAATCGAGGCCATCACCGATCCGGTCGAGCGCCGGACTTTCCTGAGACTCATGGGCGCCTCGCTCGCGCTCGCCGGCCTGACGGCGTGCACGCGCCAGCCTGAGGAAAAGATCGTTCCATACGTCCGTCAACCGGAAGAGATCATCCCTGGCAAACCGCTTTTCTTTGCGACCGCGATGCCGCTCGGCGGCGTTGCGGCCGGTCTTCTCGTCGAAAGCCACGAGGGACGGCCGACCAAAATCGAGGGCAATCCGCAACATCCCGGCAGCCTCGGTGCGACCGACATCTTCGCGCAGGCCAGCGTGCTCGGCCTCTACGATCCGGACCGCTCGCAGACGCTCACCAGAGTCGGCGAGATCCACCCTTGGCCGGCGTTTCTTGGGGCCATTCGTGCCGCACTGACCGCGCAACAGTCGCTCCAGGGCGCAGGCCTCCGCATCCTTACTGAGTCGGTGAATTCACCGACGCTCGCGGCCCAAATCCGCGATCTGCTCGCGCGGTTTCCGCAGGCGAAGTGGCACCAGTGGGATCCAGCGAGCCGCGAGAACGCTCGCGCGGGCGCGATGCTCGCGTTCGGTGAATACGTCGAGGCGCAGTACCGGCTCGACCAAGCCGACGTCATCCTCGCGCTCGACGCCGATTTCCTCGGCTGCGGCTCCGGCGGTCTTCGGTACGCGCGCGATTTCACCGCGCGGCGGCAACCCCAGCGCGCCGACCGCATGAACCGACTCTACGCGCTCGAATGCATGCCGACCTCGACTGGTGCTCGCGCCGATCATCGGCTCCCGCTGCGCGCCAGCGAAATTGAAAGGGTCGCCAGGCTGATTGCCGCCGGCGTCGGTGTCTCCGGTCTTGGGCCGCAGGTGGTTTTCAACCCTCCCTTCAAGTGGGTCGACGCGATCACCAAAGATCTGCAGGCGCATCGCGGTAGCAGCCTCGTCGTGGCCGGCGACGGTCAGCCCGCCATCGTTCATGCCATCGCGCACGCGATGAACCAGACGCTCGGCAACGTCGGGCGCACGCTTGTCTACACCGATCCCGTCGAGGCCGCGCCGGTCGATCAGTTGCAGTCGCTTCGCGATCTCGCTGCAGACATGGACGCCGGCAAGGTGGACCTGCTGGTCATCGTCGGCGGCAATCCTGTGTACACGTCGCCCGCCGACATCGCGCTGGCCGGGGCGATGAACAACGTCGCGCTGCGAGTGCATCTCAGCCTTTACGACGATGAGACGTCGGAGCTGTGCCATTGGCAGATTCCGGAAGCGCATTTCCTCGAATCGTGGAGCGACGCGCGGGCGTATGACGGGACCGTGTCGATTATCCAGCCCCTCATCGCGCCGCTCTACGGCGGCAAGTCCGCGCACGAATTGCTCGCGGCCATGAGCGATCGCCCCGAGCAATCCGGCTACGACATCGTCCGCCAATACTGGAACCGCGTACGGTTGGCCACGGGGTCCGGCTCGAGGTCCAGTTCCGTGGAGTCCGGCCAAACGTACGTAGTGTCCGGCTTGAGCCGGACCCCACAACAAGCAGGGGAGCGCGCGGCCACGCAGCCGTCACCTGGCCCCGCGCTGAGCCCGGAATTCGACGCGACATGGCGGCGTTGGCTGCACGACGGCGTGGTTCCCAACACCGCCTTTCAACCGCGGAGCGTGGCGGTGAAATCCGGCGTCCTCAGCCCGTCGAGTCAGCCGGCACTGTTCGGCGGTCCTTCGACGGGCGCAGGTCAGGGGCTCGAGATCGTTTTTCGAAACGACCCGTCGATTCTCGACGGCCGATTCGCCAACAACGGCTGGCTGCAGGAGCTGCCCAAGCAAATCACAAAGCTGACGTGGGATAACGCTGTTCTCGTCAGCCCTGCCACGGCCGAGCGGTTGAAGGCCGGCGGATTTCCATCGGCCCAGGGGGGCGAGCACGGAAACATCACCAGCAGCCTCGTCGAGCTCCGCTACGGGGGACGCACGGTCCGCGGCGCGCTCTTGGTCGTCGTCGGCCATCCGGACGACTGCGCGACGGTGCATCTCGGATATGGACGCCGGCGCGCCGGGCATCTTGGCACCGGTGCCGGGTTCGACGCCAACGCCATCCGCACGTCCGACGCGCCGTGGTTCGGCGGCGGGCTCGACATCGTCAACACCGGCGACACCTTTTCACTCGCGTGCACCCAGTTCCACCACCTGATGGAAGGACGCGGGATGGTGCACGCCGTGACGCGCGACGAGTTCGTGCGCGATCCCAAGTCGGTGCACGAAAGCCGGGGCACGGGGATTGTCGGGGCGAACGGCGAGACGCCGCCGCGCACCATCACGCTGTACCCCGAGTTCAAGTACGAAGGCTACAAGTGGGGGATGGCGATCGACGTGAATGCCTGCATCGGATGCAACGCGTGCGTCGTCGGATGCCAGGCCGAGAACAACATTCCGGTCGTCGGCAAGGATCAGGTGCTGCGCGGGCGTGAGATGCACTGGATTCGCGTCGATACCTACTACCGCGGGCCGGCGGCCAATCCCGAAACGTACTTTCAGCCGGTGCCGTGCATGCAGTGCGAGAACGCGCCCTGTGAGGTCGTCTGTCCCGTCGGCGCGACGGTGCACAGCGACGAGGGGCTCAACGACATGGTGTACAACCGTTGTGTCGGCACGCGGTACTGCTCGAACAACTGTCCGTACAAGGTCCGCCGCTTCAACTTTCTGCTCTATCAGGATTGGAACACTCCGAGCCTCAAGCTCGGGCGCAACCCGGACGTCACGGTGCGCAGCCGCGGCGTCATGGAGAAGTGCACCTACTGCGTGCAGCGGATCAATGCCGCGAAAATCGAGTCGGAGAAACAGGACCGGAGTGTTCGTGACGGCGAGATTCAGACCGCGTGTCAGCAGGCTTGTCCTGCCAACGCGATTGTCTTTGGCAATCTGAACGACCCCGGCAGTCGGGTCGCGCAGCTCCAGGCGGAGGTGCGCAACTATTCGCTGCTCGGCGAGCTGAACACGCGGCCACGCACGACATATCTCGCCGCCATTCGGAACGCGAATCGGGAGCTGGACGCGTGACGCCGGCGGGAGACGGTCTCGTCCCCATCGAGGATCCCACCCAAGCGGTTGTCGGCACTGGAGTGCCGCCGATCATCGCGCCGGGCTATACGTTCGGATCCGTCACCGACAAGATCGCCGCGATCGTCCTGGCGCGAAAAACGCCGCTTGGCTGGTGGCTCGGCTTCGGCGCCGCCTTCATGCTGACGCTCCTGCTGTTCGCGGCCTTGTCGTATCTGGTCGTGACGGGCATCGGCATCTGGGGCAACAACGTCCCCATCGGCTGGGCGTTCGACATCACGAATTTCGTGTGGTGGATCGGGATCGGCCACGCGGGAACGCTCATTTCCGCGATTCTGCTGCTGCTCAAGCAGCCGTGGCGCACCTCGATCAACCGGTTCGCCGAAGCGATGACCCTCTTTGCCGTCGCTTGCGCGGGCATTTTTCCGTTGTTTCACACCGGCCGCCCGTGGCTCGCCTACTGGATGCTCCCGTATCCGAACACGATGGGGGTGTGGCCGCAGTTCAGGAGCCCGCTCATCTGGGACGTGTTCGCGGTGTCGACCTACGCCACGGTGTCGCTGCTGTTCTGGTTTGTCGGGCTGGTCCCCGACCTGGCGACGCTGCGCGACCGGTCGCAATCGCGAATAGGGGGCGTCGTCTACGGCATGCTCGCGATGGGCTGGCGCGGATCGGCACATCATTGGCACCGGTATGAGACGGCGTACCTGCTGCTGGCAGGCCTGGCGACCCCACTCGTCGTCTCGGTCCACACCGTGGTCAGCTTCGACTTCGCGATCGCCATCGTTCCGGGGTGGCACACGACGATCTTTCCCCCGTATTTCGTCGCCGGCGCGATCTACTCGGGGTTCGCGATGGTGCTCACGCTGGCGATTCCAATCCGCGCGATCTATGGCCTCGAAGATTTCATCACGATGCGGCACTTGCAGAACATGGCGAAGGTCATGCTGGTGACCGGCCTGATCGTCGCTTACGGCTACACGATCGAGGCTTTCATCGCGTGGTATGGGGCCGACAAGTAACTGGTCGCTCATCTTCTGCAACGTCGTGCTGCCGCAGGTGCTCTGGTTCAAACGAGTGCGCACGAGTGCGCCCATGCTGTTCGGGATCGCCATCATCGTCAACGTCGGCATGTGGCTCGAGCGCTTCATCATCATCGTCACCAGCCTGCACCGCGACTTTCTGCCTTCCTCGTGGGGGATGTTTCAGCCCACCTTCTGGGACTGGTCGACCTTCGTCGGCTCGATCGGCCTGTTCCTGGCGCTCCTGTTTCTCTTCCTGCGCTTCCTGCCGATGATCTCGCTCTTCGAGATGCGGAGCATTCTGCCGGAAGCGAAAGTGGATGAG
>QHWL01000105.1:6773-10796 GCA_003222555.1 Acidobacteriota bacterium
GGATGTGAGGCTGTGAGGATTTAGGGATTTGACGAACGCTCCACTCATTTACGGGCTGATGGCGGAGTTCGACGATCCGAACGCGCTCGTTGCGGCGACCGAACGCGCCCATCACGAGGGCTATCGCCGGATGGACGCGTACTCGCCGTTCCCGATCGAGGAACTGCACAAGGCGCTCGGAGCGCGCCGCACGCGGTTGCCGCTCCTCGTGCTCATCGGCGGGTTGGTCGGCTGCCTCAGCGGTTACCTGCTGCAGTACTGGGCATCGGCGATCGCGTATCCGATCAACGTCGGCGGACGGCCGTTACACAGTTGGCCGGCGTTTGTCCCCGTCACCTTCGAATGCACCATTCTCGCTGCGGCCTTGTCGGCCGTCGTCGGCATGCTGGCGCTCAACGGCCTGCCGATGCCCTATCACCCGGTCTTCAACGTGCCCCGCTTCGCGTTGGCGAGCCGCAACCGCTTTTTCCTGTGCATCGAGGCGAAAGACCCGAAGTTCGATCTCGAGGCGACTCGCCGGTTTCTCGAAACGCTCGGCCCGCGGGGGGTGGCGACCGTTGCAGACTAATGTGCGGAGGACTAGAGAGATTGTGAACAAATCACGTTCAACGCAGAGGCCGCCGAGGCCGCAGAGAAAAAATGCCCTAGGATTTTTCGGCGTGCTCTGCGAGCTCTGCGTTCAAACGTCGTATTTTTCAAGCGCTAAAGTCCTGCACCACGAGCGTGCCGGGTCCGCAGAGAGACTTCTCTCTGCGAGCTCTGCGGCCTCCGCGTTGATCGTCGTGCTTTTGGTGCTGAGCGGAGCGGCCTGCCGGCAGGACATGCACGATCAGCCGAAGTACACACCGCTGCGAGAGTCGACCTTCTTCGTCGACGCGCGGTCGGCGCGGCCGATCGTTGACGGCACCGTTGCGCGGGGACAGCTCCACGACGACACGCTCCTCTACACGGGCAAGACCAACGGCGCCGATGCGACGGTCTTTCCGTTTCCAATCGATGCCCGATTGATGGCGCGCGGCCAGGAGCGATACAACATCTATTGTTCCCCCTGCCACGCGCGCACGGGCCTTGGAGACGGCCTGGTCGTCAGGCGAGGCTATCGGCGTCCGCCGTCTTATCACGACGATCGGCTGCGCAACGCGCCGGTCGGACATTTCTTCGATGTCATGACGAACGGGTTTGGCGCGATGGCCGACTACGCCGCCCAGATCGGGGTGGACGACCGGTGGGCCATCGCGGCCTACATCCGCGCGCTGCAGCTCAGCGAGCACGCGACGCTTGCCGACGTGCCGGCGACCGAGCGCGAAAAGCTCGAGAAATAGAGATGCCTCTTCGCCAAACGGCCGACGAGCTTATTCCCGATCTCGCTCGCTGGCAGCGGCGTCTGCTGACGGGAGGCGTCATCGGAGCGCTGGTGTCGACGCTCGATCTCTTCTTCGAGCCGACACAGTTTTTTCAGTCCTACCTCATGGCGTACATGCTGTGTCTCGGCGTGACGCTCGGCTGCCTCGCGCTCGGCATGGTGCATCAGCTTTCGGGCGGCGCCTGGGGCGTCGTCGCCCGCCGGCCGATCGGCGCCGCGGCGCGCGTGCTGCCTGTCATGACGTTGCTGTTTCTGCCGATTGTCTTCGGCATGCGTCATCTCTACCCTTGGACGCACGCCGACCTCGTTGCGCGCGACGAGGTGCTTCAAGCCAAACAACTCTATCTGAACATTCCGTTCTTCCTGATCCGCGCCGCGGTGTACTTCATCGCGTGGAACGCCGTCTCGTTCTTCTTGAATGCGTGGTCGCTCGAGCAGGACAGAACCGACGACCCGCAAATCGCGCGGCGAATGCAGCGTCTGAGCGCGGGTGGCCTCGTCGCCTATGGGTTGACGATCACGTTCGCCTCGTTCGACTGGCTGATGTCGCTCGAGCCGCACTGGTTCTCGACAATTTACGGCGTCCTCATCATCGGCGGACAGGGCCTGACGGGGCTGGCGTTCCTCATCATCGTGCTCGTGTGGCTCGGCCGGCGGCCGCCGCTCGACAGAATCATCGTGCCGGCGCACTTTCACGATCTCGGGAACCTGCTGCTCGCCTTCGTGATGCTCTGGGCGTACTTCTCCTTCTCACAGTACCTGATCACCTGGGCCGGCAACCTTCCGGAAGAGATCGCCTGGTACCTCCACCGGCAGCACACCAGCTGGCGGATCGTGGGCGCGGGCCTCGTGCTGTTCCACTTCGCGGTGCCGTTCGCCCTGCTGCTGTCGCGCACGGTGAAGCGCGAGCCGCAGATGATCGTGAAGGTTGCGATCGGCATCATGATCGTCCGGTTGGTCGATCTGTTCTGGCTGATTGCGCCGGAGTTCCACCGCGAAGGCGTGTGGATCAGCTGGCTCGACATCCTGTTGCCGACGTCGCTCTTCGCGATTTGGCTCGGCTGCTTCGTCTGGCAGCTTCGTGGCCGCGCGATTCTCCCTCTCCACGATCCCGAATTCGACGAAGCGCTGGGACGCATCATCGAGCGTGCCGGCGAACGGCCGAGGCCGGCTCATTGAACATGGTAAAGACGCGCTCGACCCACGTGCCGCCGAGCTTCGGCCCTGCCGGTCCGCACGATGACCCCGACCTCAATCGCGAGGCGAGCGACGTCAGCGTGGCGAGCGTGCTCGGCTTCGGCGCCGGCCTGATCGTGGTCGCCGCCATTGTTCATTTCTTCGTGTGGCTGCTCTTCATCTACTTCTCGACCCGCGAGGCGCAGCGCGTCGCACCCCAGTACCCGTTGGCCACGGGGCAGATCGAACGACTTCCGCCCGAGCCACGGCTTCAAACCAACCCCCGCGAGGAGCTGCGCGACCTGCGCGCCCAGGAGGATGCAATTCTCAGCAGCTACGGCGTGGTCGATAAGGACGCCGGCGTGATGCGAATCCCGATTGACGAGGCGATGAAGTTGATCGTGCGGCGGGGACTGCCGGCGCGGGCCCCGCAGGAGGGAAAGAAATGACGCGCGCCGAATCACCACAAAGGATACGAAGGACACAAAGGAGAGGACAGATCAGACGCATCTTGATCTTGGCCTTTTTCGTGTCCTTTGTATCCTTGGTGTCCTTTGTGCCGGCCGCGCCAGCGGCCGGCCAGATGACGGGCGCTCCCACGGCCGGCTTCAAACGCGAGCCAGGCATGGCATCTTCGGCAGTGCCCGCGCCGCTGCGAGAGATCGGTTTCGATCAAAACCTGGATCAGCCGGTACCGCTCGATGGCTTATTTACAGATGAGCACGGCCGCATGGTGCGGCTTCGCGAGTACTTCGGCACGAGGCCCGTCGTGCTCGCGTTCGCGTATTACGACTGTCCGATGCTCTGCACGCTCGTCCTCAACGGGCTCACGAGCGCGCTGAGCGTCACCTCGCTCGAGCCGGGAAAAGACTTCGAGATCGTCACCGTCAGCTTCGATTCGCGGGACACGCCTGCAACGGCGGCGGCGAAGAAGGCGAGCTACCTCGAGCGCTACAAGCGTGCAGGCGCCGTCAGGGGATGGCATTTTCTGACGGCTGGGCAACCATCGATCGATCGCCTGACGAAGGCGGCGGGTTTCCGGTACGTGTGGGACAGCGAGACCAGGCAGTTCGCGCATCCCACGGGTATCGTCGTCCTGACGCCCGACGGGCGGCTTGCCCGATATCTGTTCGGGGTCGAGTACGGCCCGCGCGATCTCCGGTTCGCGATCGTCGAGGCCTCAGCCGGCAAGGTCGGCACGCCGGTCGATTCGCTGCTGCTCTTCTGCTATCACTACGACCCGATGACGGGGCGCTATGGCCTGATCGTGATGCGCGCGTTGCGCGTCGCGGGCGCCGCCACGGTTCTCGCGCTCGGCACATTCATCCTGATTATGGTTCGAAGAGAGAAGCATCGAATCCGAACCCCAAATCCCGAATCCCATAGAGATTGTGGACAAATCGCGTTCAACGCCGAGACCGCGCAGACCGCAGAGAAGAAATGCTCCGAGGATTCCTCAGCGTGCTCTGCGAGCTCTGCGTTCA
>QHWL01000105.1:10860-15355 GCA_003222555.1 Acidobacteriota bacterium
CGGGTCGACGCCTTGTACTTCTTTCTCGTCGCGATCGCGGCCTTCTTCTCGCTGCTGATCGCTGGGCTCATCGTCTACTATGCGGTCAAGTACCGGCGCCGCGCGCCCGACGCCGTCGGCACGGTCGTCCACGGCGGCATCGTCCTGGAGATCGCGTGGACCGTCATCCCGCTCCTCATCTCGATGGTGATCTTCGTGTGGGGCGCGAGCGTGTTCTTCGCCATGTCGCGGCCGCCCGAGGAAACGATGAATGTCTACGTGGTCGGCAAGCAGTGGATGTGGAAGTTTCAGCATCTCGACGGCGAGCGCGAGATCAACGAGCTGCACGTGCCCGTCGGCCGCGCCGTCAAGTTGATCATGACCTCCGAGGATGTCATTCACGATGTGTTCGTGCCGGCGTTTCGCGTCAAGGCGGACGTGCTCCCTGGGCGTTACACCCATATCTGGTTCCAGCCGACCAAGCCGGGCCGCTATCACCTCTTCTGCGCCGAGTACTGCGGCACGCGCCACTCGGGGATGATCGGCGAGGTCGTCGTGATGGAGCCTAGCGACTATCAGGCCTGGCTGAGCGGCGGCGCACCCGAGGGTTCGCTGGCCTCGGCCGGCGAAAAGCTGTTCGCGGACCTCGCGTGCAATACCTGTCATCGTCCAGAGGCGCAGAGCCGCGGGCCGGTGCTGCAGGGTCTATTCGGCAAAACCGTCACGTTGCAGACCGGAGAGACGGTCGTGGCCGACGAAGCGTACATTCGCGAATCGATTCTGAACCCGAGCGCGAAAGTGACGGCGGGGTTTCAGCCGATCATGCCGACGTTTCAAGGATTGGTGAGCGAGGAACAGCTCCTGGAGCTCATCGAGTACGTCAAGTCCCTCCGGTGAAGCAGATGGCGCACATGCCCCTGCCGCCGCAGCATTATCTGAACAACGGCTACGGCGTCAAGTCGTGGCTGCTGACGCGCGATCACAAGCGCATCGCGCTGCTCTATCTCGCGGCGGTCACTTTTTTCTTCTTCATCGGCGGTGCGTTCGCCGTGGTGATCCGTCTCGAGCTCGCCACGCCTGCTGGCGATCTCGTGTCCGACGAGACCTACAACAAGCTGTTCACGATGCACGGCGTGATGATGGTGTTTTTCTTCCTCATCCCCGTCATTCCGGCCGTGCTCGGGAATTTCCTCGTGCCTCTCATGATCGGCGCCAAAGACCTCGCGTTTCCGAAACTGAATCTCGCGAGCTGGTACATTTACATGCTCGGGGGGCTGTTCACGTTGTACGCGCTCGTCACGGGCGGCGTCGACACGGGATGGACTTTCTACACTCCATTCAGCACCGTGTCGTCGACGACGAAGGTGATCCCGACCGCTCTGGGCATCTTCATCACCGGCTTCTCCTCGATTCTGACCGGCCTCAACTTCATCGTCACGATTCATCGCATGCGCGCTCCGGGGATGAGGTGGTTCCGCATGCCGCTGTTTCTGTGGTCGATGTATGCAACCAGCCTCATCTTCGTCCTGGGAACGCCGGTGATTGCGATCACGGTGCTCCTGATTGCCGCCGAGCGTGTGTTCCAATTCGGCTTCTTCGATCCGGCGCGTGGAGGAGACCCGGTGCTCTTCCAGCATCTGTTCTGGTTCTACTCGCATCCGGCCGTCTACATCATGGTGCTGCCGTCGATGGGCATCGTCAGCGAGATCGTCGCCGCGTTCTGCCGCAAACAGGTATTCGGCTACGAGTTCGTGGCGTTCTCGAGCCTTGCCATCGCGGTCCTCGGGTTCCTCGTCTGGGGCCACCACATGTTCATCGCCGGCGAGTCGGTGTACGCGGCGCTGATTTTCTCGATCCTCAGCTTTCTCGTGGCGATTCCCTCGGCTGTGAAGGTCTTCAACTGGACGGCGACGATGTACAAGGGATCGATTTCGTGGGACACGCCGATGCTGTATGCCATCGGTTTCATCGGCCTCTTCACGGTCGGTGGGCTGACGGGACTGTTTCTGGCGGCGGTCGGCCTCGACGTCCACGTGACCGACACGTACTTCATCATCGCGCACTTCCACTACATCATGGTCGGCGGCACGATTATGGGGTATCTCGGCGGACTGCATTACTGGTGGCCGAAGATCAGCGGCCGCCAGTACAACGAAGCGCTCGCGAAACTGAGCGCCGGCATCATCTTCGTCGGCTTCAACCTCACGTTTTTTCCGCAGTTCGTCCTCGGCTATCTCGGCATGCCGAGGCGGTACCACGCCTACCCGCCGGAATTCCAGGTGCTCAACGTGCTCTCATCCGCCGGGGCGTCGATTCTCGGCGTCGGGTACCTCATTCCGATGGTGTATCTGATGTGGTCGCTGCGCTACGGAAAGGTGGCTGGCTCGAATCCGTGGGGCGCGACGGGCCTTGAGTGGACCACCACATCGCCGCCGCCGACCGACAACTTCACCCAAACGCCAATCGTGACCCAAGAGCCTTACGTCTACCCGCGAGTGGAGGGCCGTGTTGCCTGAGCTCGCGCATCACCATCCCGCGCTCGCGCACCAATTCGAGAACCTCGCACAGCAGAAAGAGGCCTCGACGCTCGGGATGTGGGTGTTCCTCGTCACCGAAATCCTGTTCTTCGGCGGTCTCTTCGCAACTTACTGCGTCTACCGGCACTGGTATGCGGACGCGTTCACCGCGGCGAGCCGGGAGCTGATCGTCTGGGCGGGAACAACGAACACCGCAGTGCTCATCACCAGCAGCTTGACCATGGCGCTGGCCGTTCGTGCTGCGCAAACCGGCGAGCGCCGCCTATTGATGACTCTTCTTGCGGCAACGATGGCTCTTGGCTGCGTCTTTCTGGGCATCAAAGCGTTCGAGTATTACAGCGAGTACATCGTGCACCACGTGCCCGGGCCCGGATTCCAGTTCGAGGCGGAACACTACCGGCACGCACAGCTGTTCTTTTCGCTCTATTTCATGATGACCGGCCTGCACGCAATCCATATGATCATCGGGCTGGCCGTCATGGCGGTGATGTGGTGGTTGTCGTATCGCGGGATTATCACCGCCGAATACTACAACCCCGTCGAGGTCAGCGGCTTGTACTGGCACTTCGTCGACATCGTCTGGATTTTCCTGTTCCCGCTGCTGTACCTCATCGGGCGTCATGCGCATTAGTGCCCCGTCGCGGCTGATTGAACGACTGCCCGCGGAACGACGATCAACGCAGAGCACGCCGAGGGCGCAGAGGCGCGGCTTCGACGTCGCTTCCCTCGGCGAGCTCCGCTTTGTACGTCGTCGTAATGTGCGGTACGCAAGTGTCTGAACACATTCTGCCCGCGCGCGTGTCAGGCCGGGCCGTCGACCCCGCGCCTCTGCGAGCTCGGCGTGCTCTGCGTTGATCGTCGTCGTAATACGCAACACGCAAATGTCTGAACTGATACTGCCCAAGCGCGTCTACTACACGATCTTCGCGATCCTCCTGCTCTGCACGTACCTGACGTGGCAGCTCGCCTATTTCGACCTCGGCCCCCTCAATACCGTCGCCGCGCTCGGCATCGCGGTCTTCAAGTCCGTGCTCGTCGTCCTCTTCTTCATGCATGCGAAGTACAGCACCCGTCTCACGTGGGTCGTGGGCATCGCCGGCGTCTTCTGGTTAGGTATTCTGCTTGCCCTGACGATGGGCGATTATTTGACGCGGGGCTGGGTTAACTGAGGGCGGGTAGGTCAGGTGGGTCTCGTAAGTCTGGTGGGCCCGACCTCACCTGCCCTACCCGACCTACCTGACCTACTGCCCTGCAGCGTGCTTTGAGCGCCCCGATACATGACTCGCCAGATCTTGCCCTTCACCATATCGGAAATATAAAGCGAACCGTCCGGCCCTTGGGCGATGCCGCTTGGGCGCGACACTGCGTCTGCCTGCTGAATGAGAGGCGTCTTGCCGGCAAAGCCGTCAGCGAACACTTCATAACCGCTCGAGGCTTTTGCGCCGTTCATCGGCTGAAACACCACGTTGTAGCCACCGGCAGGCAGCGGAGCGCGGTTCCACGATCCTTGAAAGGCGATGAACGCGCCGGCCTGATACTTCTTCGGGAACTGGGTGCCCGTGTAGAACATCAAGTCGCCCGGCGCCCAGTGGCCAGGAAACCCCGCGACCGGCAGCGGATACTTGCCGCAATCGCCGACCTGCTTGCCGTCGCCCCCGTACTCTGGCATCAGCAGGCGCTTGCCTTGCTGCCAGTCGTGATAGCAATACGGCCAGCCGAGGTCGGCGCCATCCTCTACGCGCTGGAACTCTTCCGATGGCAGGTCGGCGTTCTGCTGGTCGCTGAAGTACTCGGGAAAGAGCGTGTTGAGCTGGTCGCGTCCGTGTTGAACCCAATAGAGCGAACCGTCGTGCCAGGCGAGCGCGTATTGGTTGCGCGTGCCCGTGGCGTAACGGCGACCACCGCTCTGCTGCGTTTGCCCTGTCTTGTTCTCGTTGAATCGCCACACGCCGCCATGCTGCTCGAGCAACGAGCAAGGC
>QHWL01000106.1 GCA_003222555.1 Acidobacteriota bacterium
TGTTGTTCGTGTCGGGCCAGGTCGCGCTGGATCCGGCGACCGGACAAATGATTGCGGGAGACATCGCCACCGAGACTCGGCGGGTGATGGACAATCTCGGCGCGCTGCTCAAAGCCGCCGGCCTGTCGTTCTCCGATGTCGTCCGGACCACCGTCTTCCTGACGGACCTGGGCGATTTCGCGACGGTGAACGAAGTGTACGGCACCTACTTCACGCCCCCGGCACCGGCGCGTGCGACCGTTCAGGTGGCGCGGCTCCCCAGAGACGCCCGAATCGAAATCGACGCGATCGCGGCTTACGAGGGCGGGTAGGGCGGGTGAGGCGGGTAGGCGACTGAGTCGCCACCTGCCCCACCTGCCCCATCACCGCGCCGCCCTCTCCACGTCCAACACCCCGTCGACGCCGCGCAGCGACTTGATCACCTTCTCGAGGTGCTTGAGATCGCTGATCTCGACCGCCATGTCGATGCGCGCGTGTTGGCCGGAAGCGGTGTGTGCTTCCATGTTCTTGATGTTGGTGTTGATGCCGGCGATCTTCGCGCTGACCGCCGCCAGCACGCCTTGCCGGTCCTCCACTTCCATCGTCAGCTTGACCGTATAGCGGGCAACCGCGTCGCCCTTGTCCCATTCGACCTCGATCCGGCGCTCGGGGTCGTACAACAGGTTGACGACGTTGGGGCACGTCACGGAATGAACCGAGACGCCCTTGCCGCGCGTGATGTAGCCCACGATCTTCTCGCCCCGAATCGGATTGCAGCAGCGCGCGCGGAAGACCATCAAGTCGTCGAAACCGCCGCGGACCTTGATCTTCTCCTCGCCTGCTCCGAGCACGCGCTTGACGGCTGCGGTGACCGGTCCTTCGGGCGCCTTCTCGCGCAACCCCTCCGGGGGCACCAGCTTCACGAGCAGCTGCTTGGTCGAGACCTTGCCGTACCCGATCAACGCGAAGACCTCGTCGGCCTTCTGCACGTTGAAGTCGGCGAGCACCTTCGCGAACGCGTCGCCTTCGAGGATCGTCTTGGGGTTGAGATCGTAGCGGCGGGCGTCCTTCTCGAAGACTTTGCGGCCAAGCTCGATCGCGCGGTCTTTCTCTTCCGAGTGAATGACGTGCTTGATCTTGTTGCGGGCGCGGGACGTGGCGACGAAGTTCAGCCAGTCGCGGCTCGGCTTGTGGCCGGCGGCGGTGACGATCTCGACGATGTCGCCGTTTTTGAGCCGCGTGCGCAGCGGCACCATCTTCCCGTTGACGCGCGCGCCGACACACTGATGGCCGACGTCGGTGTGAATGGAGTACGCGAAATCGATCGGCGTCGCGTCCCGCGGGAGCGCCTTGACCAGGCCCTTCGGCGTGAAAGTGTAGACCTCCTCGGGATACAGCTCGACCTTGAGATGCTGAATGAACTCCTCGGGGTCGCGGACCTCCTGCTGATACTCGAGCAGCTGCCGCATCCACTGAAAATAGCGATCGTCGCGGTGATCGCCGACGCGTCCTTCCTTGTATTTCCAGTGCGCGGCAATCCCTTCCTCGGCCATCCGGTGCATCTCGATCGTCCGGATCTGCACCTCGAAGGGCATGCCATGCTCGCTGATCACCGACGTGTGCAGCGACTGGTACCCGTTGGGCCGCGACATCGCGATGAAATCCTTGATTCGGCCCGGCACGGGCGACCACGTCTGATGGATGATGCCGAGCGCGCCGTAGCAGTCCTTGACGCCTTCGGTGACGATGCGCAGCGCGACGAAATCGTAGACCTGCTCGAGCTCGATCTTCTGCCGCTTGAGCTTCTGGCTGATGCTGTACAAGCGCTTGATGCGGCCGTCGATCTCGAGAACGGGAACGTGCGCTTCCCGCAGTTTCACCGTAATCGTGGTCTTCAATTCTTCGATGAGCCCCTCGGTCGCGCGCCGCTTGGCGTCGACGGCGGCGCGCAGCGCCTCGTAGGTCTGCGGCTCGAGGTACCGAAACGACAGCTCCTCGAGCTCGTTCTTCACCTTGCTCATTCCGAGGCGGTTGGCGATTGGCGCGTAGATGTCGCGCGTCTCCTGTGCAATCGTGATCCGGCGCTCCTCGGGCAGATGACTGAGCGTCCGCATGTTGTGCAGACGATCGGCAAGCTTCACGAGAATGACGCGGATGTCGTCGACCATCGCGAGCAGCATCTTGCGGAAGTTCTCCGCCTGACGCTCCTCGCTCGACGAGAACGGAATGGCGCTGATCTTCGTCACCCCTTCGACGACGTGCGCAACCTCGGGTCCGAACAGTTCCTGGATGCGTTCGATCGTCGTGAGCGTGTCCTCGACGACGTCGTGGAGCAAGCCGGCCGCGATGGCGACGACATCGAGCTTCATGTCGGCGAGAAAATCGGCAACGGCAAGGGGATGAATCAAGTAGGGCTCGCCCGAGTGGCGCAGCTGTCCGCGGTGCTCGAGCGCCGAGAAGACGTAGGCGCGCCTCAGCAGTTCGACGTCGGCGTCCGGGCTGTACGCCCGGACCTTTTCCAGCAAATCTTCGAAGCGAATCATCACAATTCGGTGTCTAACTAATTGTCGGACGGACGGTTATTTCGCCTTAATCGTCTGTTATCAAATAATAGGGGGCCCTTCGCCGGGGAGCAAGGTCAGCGCAGTCGCCGACCTGGACTCACCTTGACTTGTGTTTTTGGGGTTCACTATACTGGCGCCGCTCAGCCACGGCAATTCTCCTCGCCTGAAACTGCGCGGCATCGGCTGTAGGTGCGAAGATGACCCCGACAGCTTTTTTTATTACAAGGAACGAAAACATGTCGATGAACGGCGAAACAGTGGGCGCACCGCGTATGCGGATGGGGTCGGTGGCGGTGGGGGCGTTGGCGATCGCGGCGATGGTGGGGCTGTCGGCCTGTTCGAAGGTTGCCAACCTCAAAGGGATCATGGCGTACAAGGAAGCCAACAAGGCTTACCAGGTGCAGGACTACAAGCGCGCCGCGGGGTTGTACGAAGAATCTCTCCAGTCCGACCCAAACCAGCCCGCGATCTACTTTTACCTCGGCAACAGCTACGACAACCAATTCAAGCCGGGCGTGGAAGACCCGGCCAACGACGCACTTCTCGCCAAGGCTGTTCAGAACTATGAACTGGGCATCGAGAAACTGAACAAGCCGGAAGATGTGAAGTTGCAGAAGCTCACGCTGCAATACCTGGTGGCGGCTTACGGCCCGGACAAGCTGAACGATCCGGTCAAGGCCGAGCCGGCCGTTCAGCGCCTCATCAGGCTCGATCCCGCCGATCCGGCCAACTACTTCGCGCTCGCGAAGATTTACGAAGACTCCGGCGTCTACGACGAAGCCGAAAAGGTGCTGGACATGGCGAAGGCCGCCAAGCCCGGCGATCCGACGGTGTATATGACCCTCGCCGGCTACTACAACCGGCAGGGACAATTCGACAAGACGATCGGCGCGCTGAAGGAACGCGCGGAAAAGGAGCCGAACAACCCCGAAGCGTTCTACACGCTTTCGACGTACTACTGGGACGAGGCCTACCGCAACAACCGGCTGAAGGACACCGAGAAGAAAGCGTACGTCCAGGCCGGCATGGATGCGATCGATCGCGCCATCATGATCAGGCCCGACTACGTCGAGGCCCTCGTCTACAAGGGCTTGCTGCTCAGGCTCCAGGCGAACATGGAAAGGGATCCGGCCAAACAGCAGTCGCTCCTCAAGCAGGCCGACCAGTTCCGCGACAAGGCGCAGGAGCTTCGCAAGACGAAGGCCTCCGGCGTCGGCGATTAACCACCGCCGAGAGCTCCGTCCTCCTCTACAACGATTTGGATCGAAAGCCGCCGGGCACGCCCGGCGGCTTTTTTGTTGCTCGGCCGGCGCGATCCAGCGGTAAGGTAAACTGTCCGCGCTTTTCGTGGACCTCCGGCTGACCAGGAGCGTGCGATGAATCTTTCGAAGATGTTGCGGTTTGTGCGCGCGACGGGCGCGGTGCTCGTGTTCGTGATGGCGGCCCGCCAGGCGCCAGCCCAAACGCTGACGACCGGTACGCTGGCCGGCGTCGTCGCCGATCAGCAGGGCGGCGTGCTGCCTGGCGCGACCATCACGGCGGTCCACCAGCCGACCGGCACGCAGTACGAAACCGTGACTGGCTCTGACGGCCGGTATCAGATTCCGAACGTTCGCGTCGGGGGCCCGTACACGGTGACGGCGACGCTGAGCGGTTTCAGGGTTCAGAAAGAAGAGAACGTCAACGTCGCCCTCGGCGAAGAGCGGTCCCTCGAGTTCAAGATGCCGCTGGCGACGATCGCCGAAACGGTCGTCGTTGTCGGACAGGCGACCTTCAACGAGACGCGCGCGGGCACTGCCGAGAACGTCCCGGCGGAGGCCATTCAATCGCTGCCGACCATTCAGCGGGGACTTTTCGATTTCGCGCGCACATCGCCGTACTTCAGCGTGAGCCCCGATAGCGCCGGCACCGACGCTTTCATGAGCGTCGCCGGTCGTAATCCCAGGTACAACAGCATTCAAATCGACGGCGCGGTGAACAACGACGTCTTCGGGATTCCGGCGACCGGCACACCGGGGGCTCAGACCGGCGCCCAGCCGATCAGCCTCGATGCAATCCAGGAGGTTCAGCTCGTCGTCGCTCCCTACGACGTGCGGCAGGGCGGGTTCACGGGCGGTGGGATCAACGCCGTGACGAAAAGCGGCAGCAATACGTTCTCTGGCACGGGCTATTGGTTCGGCCGGAATGAAAAGCTGACGCGGTCGATCCCGGCCATTGCGACAACGGCTGTTCCGAGCCCCGCCGACGTCAAGCTCGAAGGGTTCAAGGACCAGCAGGGCGGATTCAGCTTCGGCGGGCCGATCCTGCGGAACAAGGCGTTTTTCTTCGGCAACCTCGACCTCGGGCGGAAATCGCTGCCAACAGGCTTTTCCGCCGACGGCAGCGGGGGCCAGGCATGGGGCGGCCTCAATTCGGCTGGCGTCGCATCGCACCTGGCCGATCTGCAGCAGATCACCAGCATCTTGAAGACCCAATACGGATACGACCCGGGGAGCTTCAGCGAGATCAGCACGCCTATCAACAACAATAAGGTGTTTCTGCGCACCGACTTCAACGTGTCGCCACGGAATCAGCTGACCGTACGACTCAATTACGTCAAGGGCAGCAAGCAGGTGTCGAGTACCGGCGTCCCGAACAGCACGACGTACGCCTTCCCGACCGACTTCTACACCTCGAACGAAAAAGTATGGTCGCCGGTCGCTCAGCTGAATACCACGGCCGCCCACGTGTTCAACGAGTTCCGCGCCACGTACACGCGTGATCGGTTCACTCGGACCATTCCGTTGCCCGTGTTCCCGTTCGTCCGCGTCGACTTCAGCGATGGCCTGAATGTCCGCCTCGGAGCCGAGAACTCTTCACACGCCAACAAGCTGAACCAGGACATCGTCGAGATCACCGACGACATGACGTGGGTGATGGGCAAGCACACGTTCGTGGTCGGCACCCACAATGAGTTCCTTCATTTCTTCAACGTGTTCGTCCAGAATCTCTATGGCAATTACGAATTCAGTGCCGCCACGACCGCCGGAGCCATCGCCAATCTGCAGAGTGGCTTCGCGCAGGCGTACTCACGCAATTTCTCGAACACCAGCAATCCGCTGGAGCCGGCTGTGTTCTCGGTTCGCCAGTTTGGCGTGTACTTTGGCGATCAGTGGCGTGCGCGATCGACTCTCACGCTCACCTACGGGGTTCGCCTCGACGTCCCGAATTTTCCGGACACCCCGCATTCGACCCCGCTGGCCGTCACCGCCTTCGGGCTCCACACCGACGTCGTGCCGGCTCTCCGCGCATCGGTTTCAACTGGGATCTCAGCAGGGGCGGCACGGCGAGGTCGCAGGTGCGCGGCGGTGTTGGCTTCTTCACGGGCCGCACCCCCTATGTTTGGATGTCCAACCAGTACGGCAATACAGGAGTCGACTTCACGAACATCAACACCGGCTCGGTCAATAACAACACACGGATAGCGTTCGTCGCGGATCCGAACGCGCAGCCAACCAGCATTCCGGGGGGTCTGACCGGCAGCCAGACGCTCAACCTCATCGATCCCAACTACAAGTACCCCGAGGTCGTTCGCGGCAATCTCGGGTACGACCGGGATCTCGGAATCTGGGGACTGATCGGCACCGGCGAGTTCCTCTTCACGAAGAACGTGAAGGAGATTGCGTACCAAAACATCAATTACATCCCTTCGGGCTCGACGCTGCCTGACGGCCGGATCGTGTACAGGAAGCTCGACACCACTCTGAATGACGTGTTCCTGTTGATGAATACCTCGCTGGGCACCACCTGGACGGCATCGGCCAAGATCGAGCGTCCGTTCAAGAACGGCTTCAACGCCAGCGGGTCGTATCTGTACAACCGGGCCAGGTCCATCAACGACGGCACGGCGAGCACCGCCGGGTCGAATTGGGCGAACAACCCGATCGGTATCGACGCGAATAACCCGCCGCTCACCACGTCCAACAACGATGCCCGACACCGCGTCAACCTCACGGCGGTCCTTCCTGTGCCGCTCGGCAAGGGGGTTCGCAGCACCGCGTCTTTCTTTTACAACGGCCAGACTGGTCGGCCTTACGTCATCCTGTTCAACGGCAACCCCAACAACGACGGCCGGAGCAACAACGACATCGCGTTCATCCCAGCTACTCCGGATCAAGTGGTGGTCTTCAACGGCACCTGGGATCAGCTGGACGCGTTCATCAACGGCGATCCAGCGTCAAGAAACAACCGCGGAACGATACCACCAAGAAACGCGGGCCGCGCCCCATGGTTCAATCAGCTCGATTTCCGCTACGCGGTCAACCTGCCGACCTACGGCCGCGCGAGGGTCGAGCTGACGCTGGACGTGTTCAACCTGCTGAACGCGTTCAACAAGGACTGGGGATGGCACTACTTTCCCAAGTTCCCCAACAGCTCGGGCAACGGGTTGATTGGCTACGGCGGGATCGATGCAGGCACGGGGAAGGAGAGGTTGAACCTTTCGACGATCAGCTCCCAGACGTTTCAGGGCACCTTCGATCGCGACGATCTGCTGTCGCGGGCAACAGCGCAGGTTGGAGCGAGAATCAGGTTCTGATCACGAAGCGCATTAAGATCGGGATAAGTTGAGTTTTTCGTGGCCTTCGTGGCTTCGTGATAGAGCTGTGGCCCGTTTTTACCGCCGAGCACGCAGAGTGCGCCGAGAATTCTTGGTTCTTTTTTCTCCGCGATCTCTGCGGCCTCTGCACGGTGATTGGGCTCGGCTGGCTAGTTGCCGGTGCTCGCGCCGGCGGCCCTCCGCATGCCTTCGGTGACGATGCCGACCTTCTCGACGCCGGCGCCTTTCGCGGCGTCGATGACCTCCACGATGTCCTTGTATTTCAGCGAACCCGCCCCAATGATGAACATCGTCTTGTTGTTGCGCTGTTCGAAGATGTTCCGTAGCCGCGTCTCCAACGCCGCAATCGGCACGTCCTGCTTGTTGACCGTGATGCGCTTGTCGGCTGTGTACTCGATCACGATCTGATCGGTGGGAGTCGTCTGCTGCTGCTGGCTTTTCGTTTCGGCCGGCAGGTTGATGTCGATGCCCTTCTGTGTGAGCGGCAGAGCCGCCATGAAGATGACCAGGAGCACCAGGAGAACGTCAATCATTGGAGTAACGTTCATGTCCGCAGTGGGGTGCGGAACCTCGGCCTTGAAAACCGTTTCCGCGCCGAAGTGCCGATGGGCGTGTGCCATTACTGACCTCCCAACACTTGGCCGGGCGCCCGCTTGCGATCGATGATGAGCCCGATATCCTCGATTCCTGCCTTCCGGAGCTCGTCCATCGCCCCCATGACCGCGCTGTAGTCGACGGCTTCATCGGCCTTGATGAGGACGATCTTCTCGTTCTTGTTTTCGAGGAGGTCCTTGACCTTCGCGCCGAGCTCCTCCTCCGGCCTGAGGGGCTTCGCGTTCAGGTACACGGACTTGTCGGGAGCGATGGCGACGACGGTCTGGCCCGACGTCTCGGGCTTGTCGACGTAGTTGGCCGCCGTCGGCAGCTTGACGGAGACGCCTTGCTGCAGCAGCGGAGCCACCAGCATCATGATGATGAGCAGCACCAGCATGACGTCGACGAGCGGCGTCACGTTGATATCGGACTTGACTCCGCCCTGTGCGCCGCCAAGATCCATTGCCATACAAAAGTCTCCTAACGCTATCGGCTCGAAACGGGACCGCGTACATTGTCGGCGGAGCTCCCGCCGGAAGTACGCGACCCCAAACCCTGGCTTACGTCGTCTTCCTGATGAAGTAGTCGACGAGCTCCGACGAAGAATTGTCCATTTCCACGTTGAAGTACTCGACGCGGCCGGTCAGGTAATTGTAGAACCACACGGCCGGAATCGCGACGACGAGTCCGAGCGCGGTTTCCACTAGTGCTTCCGCGATACCGGCTGAAACGGCGCCGATACCCCCCGAGCCGCTGGCCGCGATTCCCTGGAACGCCGTGATGACGCCGACGACCGTTCCGAGGAGTCCGACAAACGGCGCCGTCGATCCGATGGTGGCGAGCGCCGAAACGCCCTTTTTCAGATCCGAAGCGGTCAAGGCGGCCGCGCGCTGAATCGACCGGCGCACCGTGTCCATGAGGTCTTCGCGACTCAGACCGCCCCCGCTTTCCTGCTGGAATTGATATTCCTGGAGCCCCGCAAGCACGACCTTCGCGAGGTGGCTGTAGCGGTAGGTCTTCGACGAGGAGAGCGCGATCGCCTCCTTGAGCCGGCCGTCCTTCAGGTGCTTGGCGACCTGGGGCGCGAACAGCTTCGACTGGCTGCGCGCCTGAGAGAAGGTGTAGATGCGTTCGATGGCGACGCCAAACGACCACATCGACATGAAGAAGAGGATGAAGGCGACGCCTTTGGCCACCCATCCCATCTGTTGCCACATTGCAATTAAGTCCACAGTCCACCCTCCATCAAGACAAAGCCACCGTTCCCAGGGTCCGGTCGATGCCGGATCCCACCATTACTGAAGTGCGAAGTTCACGGTGACCGTCATGATGACCGGCACCGGCACGCCGTTGAGCAACGTCGGCGTGAACGTCCATTGCTTCACCGCGTCGAGCGCCGCCGCGTCGAGCAACGGGATCGACCGGAGCACTTTGGTTTCTTCGACCTGACCGTTGGGGCCGATCACCGCCTCGATGATGACAACGCCCTGCACCCTGGCCGACCGCGCGATCGCCGGATATTCCGGCTTCACGTCTTTGACCTTCGTCGGGGGCTTGATGTTGCCGCCGACGCGGACAGGCGCCGGAGGAGGCGGAGGAGGAGGCGGCGGCGGTGGCGGCGGCGGAGGAGCCGCGAGCCCGCCGATGACGCCGGTCTCGAGACCACCCACGACGCCCTGCTCAACACCCACGTTCCTGATAACGGGGGATTCAGGCACGATTTCTCTTGGTGCTTCCACCGGCGCAGCGTTCGGGGTGACCTCAGGTGGTTTTTCTGGCGTCGCTGACGGTGGAGGGGGCGGCGGTGGAGGGGGCGGCGGTGGAGGCGGGGGCGCGCCCACAAAAGCCATCATGGCAGGCGGCGTTGGCAGCACGTCGGCCGCCATCAAAGGAATGATAATCACGGCCCCGACGAGCACCGTGTGCACGATGATCGACAGCGGCACCGTGTACCATTTCTGGCCGCCTACTCTGACCGAGGGATCGACGACATCGCCGAACATGTCACGTGGCACGGATCCAATCCTCCTCGTAATCTACTGCAAGAGCGCTGAATCTATTGTGCAAGAGCGACAAGAGGCGCCAGCCGCAAGAGGCGCGGATTATAGCCAGAGCATAATTCAGTGTCAAACGAAAACTCTCTTGAGGTTAGACACCGGAACGCCTCAATTGGCTTCGGTCCGACCGACCAGCCCGGGCGTCGCGGAGAAGTCGTCGGATTTCGCACCGGCTTGGCGTGACTTAAATGGACCCGGACGTGATGCGCATCCCGTAAAACGACCGCCGAACGAAGGCCAGCGACAGCAGGAAAAACCCCGCCGCCAGCAGATGGCTGACCTGAGGGCCGGCATCGGTCGCCAGCTTGACCGCCAACTCGACGGCAAGCAAGCCGAACAGCGTCGTGAACTTGATGACCGGGTTCAGCGCCACCGACGAAGTGTCCTTGAACGGATCGCCGACCGTGTCGCCAACCACGGTCGCCGCGTGTAGCGGCGTGCCCTTCAACTTCAACTCGACCTCGACGATTTTCTTCGCGTTGTCCCAGGCGCCGCCGGCGTTGGCCATGAAGATGGCCTGATACAGGCCGAAGAGCGCGATCGAGATGAGATAGCCGATGAAGAAATACGGCTCCAGGAAGGCGAACGTCAGAGTCGAGAAGAACACCGTGAGAAAAAAATTGAACATGCCCCGCTGCG
>QHWL01000107.1 GCA_003222555.1 Acidobacteriota bacterium
CGGCCGGTAGGGGTTGCTGAGACTGTTGTTGCCCTTGGGGATCGCTCCGACTTTCGCCGGGCCGTTGATCCGGGCGAGTATCCGATCGCGTGCCTGCTCGGCCTGGCTGAGCAGGCGGTCGATGTTCCACCCCACAAGCTTGCCCTTCCAGTACACGACCTTCCCCGCAATCAGCACGTCACGGACGTGGCGGGGATTCATCATCGTCACAATCGTGCCCGGCACGTTGTTCATCGGCCACGTGTTGATGCTCCGCGCCTCGAGCACGACGATGTCGGCCTCCTTGCCTGGCGTGAGCGTGCCGACCTTGCTCAGGAGCCCGCTCCCCGCCGCGCCTGCGATGGTGGCCATCTCGATGCACTGCCGCGACGTGAGCAGCTGCGGGATTGGTAGATTGCCGGGATTGCTCTCCTTGAAGGCGAGATCGTTGGCCAGCGCGCGCTGGATGCAGAACGCACCCCGCATCAGCGAGAACGGATCCGTCGTCATGTTCGTGTCGACGTCGGGACTGAGGCTGGGCAGGACGCCGTGATTGAGCGCCTCCTGCATGGGCGGCATGCCGTGCCGCATCTGCGCCTCGATGAGGACGGCGATCGAGACATGCGCGCCCCGGTCGCGCACGATCTCCCACGCCCTCGAGGTGTGGCTGTTCGGGTACGCCGCGTTCTGACCGATTTGCGCCACCGAGTTGTCCTGCCAGCGCGTGGCGTGGACGAACGTGATATCGGACCAATCCTTGCCATTCCGTGGATCGTTGGCCGAACTGACGATGCCCTGCGGGTTGCCGACGCTGTGATTGTTTATGAACGCCCCGAACGAGCGGGCAAGCTGCCAGCCCGTGTAATCGGCGCCCTGGAACGCAGGGCCGCCGCCACCGCCGAAGCCCAGCGTCACCAACTGATCTTTCGAGCTGAAGTAGGTCTTGGCGATCCGGCCGATCCCCTTCGTCGTGTCGTTCATCGCGCCCGGATACTCAAACGGGGCGCCATCGGCACTCCGGTTGGTCCCGGCTGTGTAGTCGAAGAGCATGCGGCGGCCGGAGTCCATCAACCCCTTGATCATCGCGTCGGTGTGGGCCGGCGTGTGATTGGCCTGCCCGGTGTCGGTCCCGCAGGTGATGCCCTCGCTGATCTGGCTCAGATTCGCGATGAGCTCCGCGGTGTACAAGTCCTCCGGATCGTACGGCACGCGCCCCAGGTCCCAGATGACCTTCCCTTGCGTGCCCGGCCCTCCGGTCCCCGGTTCCGCGATGCGGCCTACCGTCCAGATGTTCTGAACGACCGACCCATAAGTTTCCATCGGCCACGCGCCTGCAAGAAGTCCGTCCGCGATGACGGCTCGCTGCAGGCTCTCGTATTGATGATTGTGGGTGGTGATGAAGCCAGGCATGACGATCGTCCCCGAGCAGTCCACCACTTCGGCGTTACCGGCCGGGATGTTGGGCGCGATCTGGGCGATCGTTTTGCCGTCGATCAATACGTCGGCCTTCTCGAAGTCGCCGACCCGCGCGTCGAGGCTGAGCACCGTGCCGCCCCGCAGCAGGATGCGGCGCCGCCGGGCGTCGCCGATCAAATTCTGAGGCTGCGGTGAGCGCAGACCGGCGGCGACCTGTCCGGCGGCGATGCTCGTGCCGGCGAGACCGGCGGCGATGGTGGTGCCGGCGAGCCCCGCGGCGCCGGCCTTGATGAAGTCGCGGCGGGACCTATCCGCGGGCTCCGGCGCACCGGTTCCGCTGCCACTTGAAGGATCGGTACGCGAAGGATTCGTAGACATGAGTCGGGCCTCCCTGAGACTTGATTCGAATTACGGCAGCGCGAAAACGAACAGATTTCCTCCAAGGTTGGTGTAGTCGGAGAGCGACCGGGTGAGACCGACGGCCCCGAGGCCATCCGTCCCTTTCGTCAGCCCTTCCGCAATCCCGATAGCCGCCCATCCTCCGACGCCGCTGAGCACGGCGACGTACTGCTTACCACCGTTCATGTACGTGATGGGGTTGCCAATGATTCCGGAAGGCGTGTGGAATTGGTAGAGAACCTTTCCAGTATTCTGATCGAGTGCCTTGAACCAACCGTCCAGCGTCCCATGGAATACGACGTTACCTTCGGTGCTCAGTGGCCCGCTGTAGGCCTGGAAGGGTTCGTTGTTGGCCCACTTGGTCTCTCCCGTTGTCGAATCAAACGCAATGACCCTCCCACGAACATCCCCGTGGTCCGCGGGGTACATGTTGACGAGCGCTCCTACATAGGGGAACCCACCTTTGTACTTCACGGTGAACGCTTGGTAGTCCATGCAGATGTGGTTGGTCGCCGCATAGAACAGCTTGGTGCGCGGATCGTAGGAGACCGGCTGCATGTTCTTGGCGCCCATCGCGGCGGGGCAGATCTCTTTGACGTTGACATCGGCCCTGGTCATCTTGGCCGGATCGACGACAGGCCGGCCCGTCTTCATGTCGATTTCTTTCGCCCAGTTCACGCTTGGATCGAACTTGCTCGCCTTGAGCAGCTTCCCGTTGCGGCGATCGACGAGATAGGCGAAGCCGTTGCGATCGAAATGCGTGAGGGTCGGAACGGTCTGGCCACCGACTTGACTGTCGGTGAGCACCATTTCATTGATGCCGTCGTAGTCCCACGCGTCGTGAGGCGTCATCTGATACGCCCACGCCGCCATGCCGGTATCCGGGTTACGGGCGAAGATGGTCATGGCCCACTTGTTGTCGCCTGGTCGCTGGTCTGGGTTCCATGACCCGGGGTTGCCGGACCCATAGTAGAGAAGATTGAGCTGCGGGTCGTATGAATACCAACCCCATGTCGTCCCGCCCCCGAGCTTCCACTCATCGCCGGTCCACGTTTTCATGCTCGAGTTCTGACCCACGGGTTGCTGAGTCGCGCCGTCCATGGTCTTGGCAGGATCGAACAGGATATCCTGGTCCGTACCGGCGCTGTATGCACGCCACACCTGTTTGCCGGTGTTGAGATCGTACGCCGTGACGTGGCCGCGAACACCGTACTCTCCTCCAGAGATGCCCACGAGGACCTTGTCCTTGACCACCAGCGGAGCACCCGTCATCGTTTGCCCCAGCTTCGGATCGCCGTTTTGGGCCATCCACAGGACCTTGCCGGTCTTGGCGTCAAGCGCGTAGACCTTCGCGTCCAAGGCATTCGTGATGATTTTCCCGTCCGCATAAGCGACGCCGCGGTTCACCACGTCGCAGCAGGCGACGGAAGGCGCCAGCTTGTCTATCTCCGGAGCGAACTTCCAGGCGATGCGCCAGAATTGATTGAGGTCGATGGCATAGACGTAGTTGGGATAAGCGCTCTGCAAGTACATCATGTTGCCGATCACCAGAGGCTGACCCTCCTGGCCTCGAAGCGTGCCCAGCGACATCGTCCAGGCCACCTGGAGCCTCGACACATTTTGAGCGGTGATCTGGTTGAGTTTACTGTGGCGAGTCCCGGAATAGTCCCCAAGAGGCATGACCCATTGGTTGGAGTCCTTGGACATCGAGTCCAATGACGTGCCGCCGCCCTGCTGGGCGACGAGCAAAAGGGAACCGATCGCCGCGGACGCGCCGAGGACAAGTACCAACAACAGCAACCGTTTCATCCACTTCATCTCGGGGCCCTCCCATAACGGATTGTTTTTTCGGAACGTCTTACCTTCACTCGCTTTCGGACGGTGGCCTGCCGACTGGCACCAGTCCGAGACTCCGGCCTTTCACGTAACGGTAAATGCCCGTCATCTCTTCTTCGCTCAAGAAGCCGGCCCAGCTCGGCATCCCCTTGTCCTCTCGGCCTGGCATGGCGACCGCCAGAAACTGCTGCGGTGTCATGCCGATTTCCAGGGCATGTCGAAGGCTGGGCGCGAGCTCGCTTTCCGTCGCGTCCGTTCCGTGGCAGCGGTAGCAGTAAGAGTTGTACAGCTCGTACCCGCGGAAGACATCCTTGGTGACCTTTGGTTCCTTGCCCTCAACAAAGAGAGGAAAGTCCAATGTGATTGTCTTGCCGTCTTGAAGGGTGTAGCTGTACTTCTTGCCGTCCGTGGCGCTGGCTCGAGCCGTCGGCGTATCCTTCAGCGACAAGATCCAGCTCACGATTTCCTGAATCTGCACATCCGGTAATTCGTAGTGCGGTGGCATTTGAGTGGTGCCCCAGTTACCGGAGCCGCCCTCTTTGATGCGTTGCGCCAGCTTGTTGGCAGCGTCGGACTGCCCGGCATACTTTTTCGCGATCTCGCTATAAGCCGGACCAACCACCTCGTGGTCCGCGGCATGACAGGAGGAGCAGTCGCCTGCTTTTGTGAGCTGTTCACCACTCTGCGGGTTGCCAGCCTGCAGTCCCGCGCCCGCCCCGGAACTTGCCTGAATCCATGGCGCGGCGAGCATCGAGACGATGGACAGAGAGACGCTGCGAATGAAGCAGTTGCTCAAGGTTTCCGTCTACCTTGTATCCTCACAGCCAGCGGGCTGGAATGTGCAAAATTGCGTGTTTGAGGTTGGGAGCTCACGGTGTATACAACTTGACGCCGTACCGAGTCAAGATCGCGGTGATTTCCGCTTCGCGCCCAACGATCACTTGATCGAGCTGCTTCTTCATTGCCTCGTCGCCCTCACGGACCCCCATGGATATCGGAAAAACGTACTGTTCCGGTGAACCCAGGGCCCGAGTGTTTGGCACTCCGACGACGTCCAAGCCGGGAAACCGGCTCAAGAAGCGACCGATCGCCGGCTCCCATGTGATGAGCACGTCGATCTGACCTTTGTCCAGCACGTCGAGCATCGTCGCAGGCGACTCTCCGCTCGTGCTCCCCACGTCGAAGACGCTCGCCCGGGCGAGCAGTCCGCGCAGCTTCAAACCGTCTTCGACCGGGGTGTCGCCTTCGACACCGATCTTCAACTGCTTAAGGATCGGCGAATCCATATTCTTGATGTCGTAGTTCTTGCTTTTCTTGAAAACGAACACGTACGACGAAATGTAGTAGGGCCGCGTGGTCAGCTCTTCGCGATTTCCAGAGGGAATACCCATCACGGCATCGCACTTCTTTGCGTCGAGCGTGCGTGCCAGGAATTCTGTGAAGCCTCCCCGGCTTCGGGTATTTGCCCACGTGTATTCCAAACGCTGACCGAGCGCCTTGGCAACGCTTTCAGCGACTTTGTTCTCAAATCCCTCGCCGGCTTGATTCGAGAAAGGGAGGTAATCGGGATCCGCACAAACGCGTAACGATGTGCGCTGCGCTGAGGCCACAGGTGGCGCCAGTCCGCCGACGGCAATAGCGGAAGCGATACACATCACTTTGAACTTCATCATCTTGATGCTTTTTTGCCCTGCAGTTTCAGGATTTCCAGCCTCTTTTTCCACTCGCCTGAGATGATGCTTCCTGGCCCGGTTGTCGTCAAGCGCGGATCATGGAAAGGCATGCAAACACAGCCGACGCTTAGAGACATCTCGACTTCGAGATCCACCGCTTTCGCGTATGGAGCGGAAGATCGCACGACGCTGTGCCGGTTGCAATCCCTTGTTTGCGGGGGACGGTTACGCCTCTCTGGCAGCGACGACACCTCAGGTCTTGAATCCAGCTTCCCGCTCGAACCATGGTTGTCGATCTTTGGGAGGGAGGGCCGTGCGGGGCGGCTCATCTCGCCGCGGCGTGCGCCCGCGCGCGCCACACGCGGGCACCGTCGGTTCGGAACGGCCCCTCGTAAACCGCGCCCGCGCCGGACTTAGCTAAAAGGGCGCGCACGACCTCGGCGAGCCGGAGGCTGGCGTCCTCGCCGTCCACGATGCCGTACACCGCGGGGCCCCACGAGCTCTGCCCTACTCCCAATGCACCCGACGCAGCCATCCGGATCACCAGCTCCTCGCTCGGGCCGGGGGCGAAGGTGCCACCCTGTACCGGCGCGAACCAGCGGCCCGTAATCGCCTGGATTGCGCTCAGCGCCGCCCCGAAGGTCGCGAGATCGGCATCCGCGAGCGCGGGGAGCAGCGCCATGAGCACGAGGTGGGCGACACGCTCGACGTCGCGCTCGGGCGGTGACGGAAGCTGCGCGAACGCCGCCGCTTCGGCGGTGCCGCTGATGCCCGGCGAGGAGTCAGGCACTGCTACGACGCACCGCCAGCTCGACGGGAAGGGCAGCCGGGCGAGGAGTGGAGCGACGGCGTCGGTCTCTGGGCGCCGCCCGCCCTCGAGCACGAGACCGCCTCCGGCGAACGTCCATGTGCCGATGGCGGAGCGCTGCGCGCGTCCCACCGCGCG
>QHWL01000763.1:0-1869 GCA_003222555.1 Acidobacteriota bacterium
TGCGCCCGCTACGATCAATCTATTACAGCCCAACACAAATACCGACGAACAGAATTTAGACGGCTTCGGTACGCTCGGACCATTCACCTTTCGTGAACTACATGCTGACCCAGCTTCTCCCTCTTCCCAGCCTCCGAGCACTTGCTCCGGCCCGACTCACCTCTATTTTCCAAATGTGGCCGGAGGGGGCGTATTTCGTTTCCAGGACGGAAGTCTTTTGACGGTCGGGGTCACGGCGGGATCCTCCATTTGCATAGATTTCGCGGCTGGGATGGCCCACCTTACCACGAACTATCAGATCACGGGTGGAACCGGGCGTCTCAAGGGTGCGTCCGGCTACCTTACGTTGACGGCGACGTTGGTCCCGGTGTTGTTTGACGCCTCTGGCGGGGTCGTACTTGCAACGGATACGGGGGAGTTTAAGGGAACAGTCTTCGGAGTGGACATTGACACGGAAGGGCGAGACGACCGGCAATAGGAAAAACTCTTGGATTCGACAGGGGTCAGCGGCGGACTTCGTAGTTCGCCCTGGCTCCTAAACCCTGGGTGAGTGCTCGGGACTGTTGAGGATGCTGAGCCCTTTATAGTAGACGCATCTCTGGACCACCTCGCGGTTTCCTTCGGCCCGGCGGCCATATCGGGGTTGCTTCGATCGGCAAGATTCGTCCACTCGTTCGATTGAGAAGGAGTCTTCAATGATTCGGTCACAGACCGGACGCCAACTCACGCTGATGATTCGACAGGTGGCTTGCGCGGAATGCTGGAACAAAGGCGCCTAATCGTAAAACCTGCGGTTCACATGAATTGAGGTGAAGACGTGTTCACAAAACGATTGCTCGCAGTAGTCGGGACCGTTGCAGGATCCGCGGGGTTGATCCTGATAGGAACGGTGCTCGCTGCGCCACGCGTCCAGGCGGATGACGATGAGCACAGCTCAAGTGATGAATCGCGGATCGAAGTGGGCCTGCAGATTGCGCCTGTTCCCTTGGACTATGCCAAGCACGAGCGAAAGTGGTGATCGGATGCAACGGTTGTCACAGCGCCGGCCCCGCCACCGAGTACGCAGCCGGCCACAACCCGTACCAGCGCCTGGGTCCGTTTACTCCGCCGAAGATCGTGAATCCCGTCACGTATTTGGGCGGCGGTCGGGATTTCGGTCAGATCGGCCCGATTACCTCCAGCACCGTTCCCCCCCACATCGTGTCCCGCAACCTGACGCCTGATCAAACCGGAGTCCCTGCGGGAGGATTCGCCGAGTTCTTCGACTCCCTGAGAAACGGTGTTGACCACGATCGGCTTCATCCAAATTGCAACGGGACGACCATCACCTCGAACTGCTTCAACCCTCCGTTCGACGGCAATCTGCTTCAGGTGATGGTCTGGCCGGACCTTCAGGAGCTGACCGATCATGATCTGCATGCGATCTACACATATCTGACGGCGATCCCGTGCGTGGTAAGCACCGGCCACAGTTGCTCCTGAGCTGTGCACGCAAAAGTCGCGCTGCCGACGGTGCGGCACCGAATAAATGAATGAGACCCCGAGACAGGGGACGCTCAAGCCGCGAAAGACACAGATCAGAGACAAACGAAACCGGCGTGGCTAAGTGCCACGCCGTAAGTCTTTGAAATTTGGTTGCGGGGGCGGGATTTGAACCCGCGACCTTTGGGTTATGAGCCAAGAGAAATAACGCACCCGAGCGGTCCGCAACGGTCAATTTGCCGTTGATCCGACGCATCTGCGGACCGACTCACTTCCTTAACGGCCTTTCGTTAGTCCCAACGTAAGTCCCAACCCAGTCTCTAACCCCTCGCATCCGGCCGAACGCTTTGTCTGGCGCATGCCTGACCTCGGGCAGCGGATTGGACT
>QHWL01000763.1:1981-3532 GCA_003222555.1 Acidobacteriota bacterium
TATCTGGTGTTCGGCAAATAATTGTGCAGAGCTCGTCCAATCGCGAGCACGCGACCTGGTCGTCCCAGGTCCGTAGTCTGACGTCGCGCACCTGCCAGGTCCGTCGGCCACAGCCCGAGCATTCGTAGCCCCGAATCCCTCGACGCGCCAGCCAAATCCGCAGTCGAGCGTTTGCCCCCTCCCGCTTTCGTGGGCAGACGCCAGACGAGATGCACTTCGGCACAGGGGACGCGGTTTCCCGCAGACCTGACGGCACGCGCGGCCGCCGCACGCCGGGCCCGCGTTGAGACCAACCGATCGGCGGCCTGCAGGACGTGCCCATCAATCGACGCGGCCGCATGATCGCCCGACAGCCGACCGCCTTCGGACCACCGGGACCGCGGATCCGTGCGTCGAGGCGACGATCATCGCCCTTCTGTCGAATTCGACGCCGCCGACTGACCGGATCACAACCTCGAGAAAACCCCAGAACTGTTTTAGAATTTGCAATTCGGCATGCACACCCCTTGCAGCCCGAATGACGAGAACTCGCGCGGGAAAGTGCCGAATGTCCGTGGAGATAGGCTGGGCAGAGTCTTGGCGAACGACTGCTGGTCGCTCGTCTGGGTTCTGGGTTCGGACGGAATTTGTTGCGGAGCACAGCCAAGCGCCGGCCTATCCGCTGATTCCCACATCAGTTCCGGCGTCCGAGGGCAAGGAATCGGGCAAGCCCCGGACTGTCAAACCGCGCGACATCGCTGCGGTCGCCTGACGTTCGTCGTGCGTCCAGAACTCGAGCGGCTCGCCTTCGGCTTCCGCGGCAAGGATCTCGGCGGTTGCGACATGGATGGCATCGAGCGCGCGAACGTTAACGGCGAACGAACTCTTGGCCTTGTCGATGACGCTGGCGTCGATAGCTGCAAGGTCGAGCGTCACGAGCAGATCAGCCAGCTCCTTCCGCTTGACAGCGGTTTCGGCATCGTCAAGGTGTCCGACGAGACGTTCGCGATCAACTGCGCGGAACGTTTCGACTTCAACGAGCTGCGAAGAGACGACACGATCGCGATCGCCGGCAACCAGCGGGAAAGATGGCCCCGGCTCTGAGAACACCACACGCAGTACGGCACTAGCGTCGACGTATTTCACTGGGATCTTCACGCACCGCGCGGAGTGACGCCTGGATGTCCACGCGTCGATCGAGCGCGGAAATCTTCAGTGCGTCCCAGTTTTGCGTCCCCGGCCGGAGCCGGCCTGCCCGCACCAGGCGGTCGTGCCAAGACGACGGATCCGCCTGAGGCGGCCCGAGTTCGGCAATCGGCTCGTCACGGTCCTTCACAACAACGCGCGCCCCTCGCGACGCCAGGCGAAGATACCTACTCAGATGCGTCTTGAGTTCGGTGACGTTGATGGCCTTCATGGTCCCATTATAGGACCATCATGGTCTTGAGCGCAAACGAGCGGTCTGCTCAGAAAATGTCCCGCGATTACCCCCTGTGTGCGAGTCAGGCAGCTTTCTCGATCGTGACGTGAAACCCGAGTCAGACTCCACACGGACTTGAAGGTACCAGTCAG
>QHWL01000173.1 GCA_003222555.1 Acidobacteriota bacterium
ACCTTCTGCTTGATGGATCGGGCCCATGGCCGCGCATCCTCGTACGTCAGCAGCGACATCGGGGCGATGCTGCCCGGGCGATGGCACGCCTGACAATTTTTCTGGAGGATAGGCGCGACGTCTTTCGCGAAAGTGACCTGCGCCTGGCCCGTCGCCGACTGACCCGCCCTCATCGGGGCGGTGGCGATGGTGAGAACCAGCGCAAGCGACACCGGAAGGATGAACCGCATACGTGTGCCTCCCAAAAAGCAGTTGGCCCTATTCTGCCACTAATGGCGGGTTTCCCAGGCTCTAAAGCACGCCACTGGGCGCTCTTATACATCGGATTCTCTCCGTACGGCCAGATTTTCTCATCGAACCAATCCTGTTACCGGGCGGAGGTCGGACGCAAGGTAACATTAGCGCGAGCAGCCGGACAGTCGCCCATCAGGGCGGTCATCTCAGGGAGCAAACAGGAATGTTGTCAGCGATGAAAAGGCTGATCGGTGTTGTGGCGTTGATATGGCTCGGCGTTGCCGCGGTTCACACAGCCGAAGCACCTGTACGAGATTGTGAAG
>QHWL01000174.1 GCA_003222555.1 Acidobacteriota bacterium
CGCGCTCAAAGGCGCCAGGCTCGTTGTCGTGACTCACGAGCACGGCGACCACGTCGCCGGCGTGATCCGCACTCCGCTTGCGAACGAGCTGGCGCCAAAAACGATTCTCACGAGAACGCAAGTGCAGACGCTCATCACCAATCCCCAGATGCCGGAAATCAGGATCACAGAGGAAATGGCCAGGCGCTACATCGTGGTTGACTACGACAAATACCTTCCGCTTGCGCCTGGCGTCGCGGTCATCAAAGCTCCGGGCCACACACCTGGCTCGCAAATGGTCTATGTCGCCCTGGAATCGGGCAAGGAGTACCTCCTCATCGGTGACACTGCGTGGCACATGGACGGCGTGCGATCGGTCAGAGGGAAAGACGCGGCGTGGGTCGCCGAAGACGAAAATGCGCTGATGGACCAGCTCAAATGGCTCAACGGCCTTTCAACCGAACACAACCTCTTCATCGTCGCCAGCCATGACGACGAAGAGCACCGTGACCTTATCCAGAAAGGTCTTCTGGGCAGACAACTCGAGTAGCCGACGATGCGTTGTGGCGTCCCCTATCGCGATGCAGCCCCTTTCGCCTTTCCAATCAGGAACGCCGGATTAGCGCCCGGTCGCGGCCGGTACTTCTGCGCGCCACCGTTGTCGACCTCCGCGACATAGAAGTTGCCTGCCTGGTCGACGCTCATGCCGTGCACGCCCCACATGCCGCCGTGGAAATCACCCCACGTGCCCCACGAATACAAGAAGTTGCCGTCGAGATCGTACTTGAGGATCTTGTTCGTACCGCGGTCGGCAGCCCAGAGAAATCGGTTGCTGTCGATGATGAACATGTGGACGTCCGACGGCGGTGGGCCGAAGGTCCACTCGTTGAGATACTTGCCGCGCTCATCGAAGATCTGGACACGGTGGTTCCCCCGGTCGTTCACAAAGACGCGACGGGTCTGTGGGTCGACGGCCATGCCGTGCACGTTATTGAAGTAGCCCGGGCGCTTCTCGTTGGGAGCAGTGCCCTTCTCGCCCCACGCCGTCAGAAATTTGCCGTCCTTGTCGAGCTTTACCACACGAGTGCCGTTGTAACCGTCGGCGACGAAGATGGTGCCGTCAGGCAACCAGTCCAAGTACGTGGGGCGATTGAAGTGCTTGTCGTCGGCGCCGGGCTCACCGTAGGTGCCGATGGTCTTCAGTTTCGTCTTCCCGTCGTGCGTGAACTGGTGAATCACATGTTTGTGATCGTCGATGATCCAGACGCGCTTCTCCGGATCGTAGGGACTGATGGCGACAAAGTGTGGCCGCTGCAGCATGGAATCCCACTGTCGCCAGTCTTCGATCAGTTTGCCCGCGCCGTCGAACACGAGAATGCAGTGTTCCCAGCGGGCATCGACGCCCATCTTGTTGCCCGCCCGTTCCCAAGCCTGGATGCCCTCCTCCGCAAGCTGCCCGGTCCCACCATTTCCGGGCGGGCTTGCGGTCGTCGCATCCCGCCACGGCAGCCGACCGATCGGGAAGGCGATGCTCGGTCCAAGGTCCGCGAGTTTCCGGGTCCTCGGAGGCTGTATTTTCGGCAGCTCACCGCGTTCCAGGACGAAGATCCGGTCTGGGCTCTCGGCAAACACGCTCTGTCCCGCCCCAAACGTCCAGGCCTCGTGGCCGGGAATGGTCGATAGATCCTTGGGCCAATCCGCAACCACCTCATAGGGTCCGAAAATGTCCTGGCCGCCTTTCTCGCCCGGCACCGCCGCGAACCTGGGCCCAGACGTGGCGCCATTCTGTCGAGCGGTCAGGATCGCCCACTGATTCCCGAACAGGTAGACGGTCGCTAAACCCACCAGGCTCACGACAACGATCGAGAGGCGTCTGCGCATGTCGTCCTCCTCCAAGTGACTCGCGAAAGCTACAATTGCCGGACGCCGCAGCTCTGGGGTGGCGGCAGATTGGCAATTCTATATCGTATAAGACGAGCGTAACCCTGCAGCCCTGTATTAGACTTAAGGGCTCGACGCGGAAGGCTCGAGAACTTGTGAAGAAACACACGTTCAACGCAGAGACCGCGGAGAAGAAATGTCCCAGGATTTCTCAGCGTGCTCCGGCGCGAAGGCGGCTGCGTTAAACGTCGCATTTTTTCAGGGAGGGCGGAATGAAGAAGCTGCTCATCGCAGCGTTGGCGACGACGTGCGTATCGCGTCCGGTCCTGGCTCAAGAGACCAAGACCGTTGTCGCGGCTGCAGCCAGAGCGATGGGCGCGACCAGCCTGGAATCAATTCAGTACTCCGGCACCGGATCGGTTTTCATGTTCGGTCAGGCCGCGAGGCCGGACGCTCCGTGGCCGCGGTTCAAGATCGTCAAGTACGTCACCGCCGTCAACTACAGCGGTCCAGCGTTGCGGGAGGAACTCGTTCGAACGGAGGTTGAAAGTCCGCCTCATGGAGGCGGCGCCGGTGGCTTCAATCCCGCCACAGGACAAGGGGGGATGCGGCCGCTGCTTGGCGAACAGACACAAATCCGACAAGCGACAACCCGCACGGACAGTGGTCGCTTGCAGATCTGGATGACGCCTCACGGCTTTCTCAAAGCCGCCGCTTTGAACAACGCCATCGCCACAATGGCCAGCGGAAGAAAAACCGTTTCGTTTACCGCGGGCAAGCACACGGTGACTGGAACACTCAACGATCAGAATCTCGTGGAGCGCGTCGAGACGCTGGTGGATAACCCCGTCCTCGGCGACATGCCTGTCGAGGTCACGTATTCAGGTTACAAGGATTTCGCGGGCGTGAAGTTCCCGACCCGGATCGTCCAACGGGAGGGCGGTCATCCTACGCTGGACCTGACCATCACCGCTGTGCAGCCCAACGGCGCCGCGGCGCTCGAGGTTCGCGAAAACGCGCCGCCGGCCACCGCCCCGTCCGTGAGATCCGAGTCGCAAAAGATCGGCGACGGCGCCTGGGATCTGACGGCGGCCGGGCTTCACAGCGTCCTGGTCGAGTTCAACGACCATCTCGTCGTGATCGAAGCCTCGAACAATGACGAGCGCTCGAACGCCGTGATTGCCGAAGTCAAGAGGCTGGTGCCGAACAAGCCAATCCGGTACCTCGTCAACACGCATGCTCACTTCGATCATTCAGGCGGAGTTCGAGCGTTCGCCGCCGAGGGCGTGACCATCATCACGCATGAAATGAACAAGCCGTACTTCGAGAAGGTCTACAGAAATCCGCATCGGATCAATCCGGACCGTCTCGAGCTGTCTAATAAGAGCGCGGTCATCGAAGGGGTCGCCGACAAGCGCGTGTTGACTGACGGCACCAGGACGGTGGAGATTTACCATGTCCGAGGCAACCTCCACAATGACGGCCTGCTGATGGTGTACCTCCCCAAGGAAAAGGTGCTGATTCAAGCCGACGCCTTCCATCCTCGGCCTGGCGCGCCACCGTACCCGACACCCCCTCCGTTCACGGTGAACTTGTTTGAAAATATTCAGCGGCTCAAATTGGACGTCGCGCAGGTTCTGCATATTCACGGTGGCACCGACTCCATCGCAACCGTGGCGAAGGCTGCTGGCCGGCAGACGCCCACGCAGTGAAGCCAGTGAACCGAAATTCTCGAGAGGCAGCTGCGTCAAGACGCGCAGCCATCAGTGACGTTGCCGAGGCCGTCGGCGATTCTGTGAGGTTCGAACCATGACCACGATCACGTCCACGTCCCAACGGCTGCGTGCGGCCGACCAGGTACAGGATCAAGCGCCTTCCGGCCCCGCCCGGCTGGGTGAGTTCGGATGTCTGATCGGAGGGCGCGAGATTCATACCGGCGAGATCAACGAGGTACGTAGTCCCTTCGACCGATCCCTCGTCGCGCTGGTGCATCGCGCGAGACCTCGAGAGATCGAGCGCGCCATAGCCGACGCCGACGCCGCCTTCCGTGTCACGCGCGCGCTGCCCTCGTGGAAGCGCGCCGAGATCCTCGAAGCCGTCAGCGCGGGCATCGCCGCGCGGCGCGAGGATTTAGCGCAGACGATCGCGCTCGAGGCCGGCAAGCCGATCAAGACGGCCCGCATCGAAGTCGACCGCGCGGCGTTCACGTTCAAGATCGCGGCCGAGGAAACCAAGCGCATCGTCGGCGAGATCGTGGCGCTCGACTGGCTGCCTGGACTGGAGGGCCGCGAAGCGTACGTCCGCCGCGTGCCGCTTGGTCCGGTGGCCGGCATCACCCCGTTCAATTTCCCGCTGAACCTGGTCTCGCACAAGGTGGCGCCGGCGTTGGCGTCCGGCGATCCCATCATCGTCCGCCCGGCGACGCAGACGCCCGTGTCGGCGCTGAAGCTCGGGCGCATCCTCGTCGAGGCTGGGTGGCCGAGGGAAGCCGTCGCCGTGGTCCCGAGCAGCACGAACGACGCCACGCCGCTTGTCGAGGACGAGCGCATCAAGCTGTTGTCCTTCACCGGCAGCCCCGCCGTCGGCTGGGATCTGAAGCGCCGCGCGGGCCGCAAGCGGATCACCCTGGAACTGGGCGGCAACGCCGCGGTCATCGTTCACCACGATGCCGATGTGGCCTACGCCGCAGAGCGCATCGTGTGGGGGGGGTTTGCGTACTCGGGCCAGACGTGCATTTCCGTTCAGCGAATCTACGCGCACGAAACGGTGTACGACGCGCTCGTCAAAGAGGTTCTGGAGCGCGTGCGGCGGTTGAAAACCGGCGACCCGCT